>NZ_JBHFHM010000006.1:0-230587 GCF_041927815.1 Paracoccus zhouxuedongae | reverse complement strand
GGCTTGCCGTGGCTCTTCGGAAAGAACGGCGCGAGGCGCGCCATCTGCGCCTCGGTCAGCCAGAAAAGGTTGCTCATGATCCAGTCTCCTTGCGGAGCGTGAATCAGGCCGCATCCAAAAGATCAATGGGTCCTGACCCTAGTAGTCAAGAGCTTTAAAGTGTTCACTAACTCACGTGGCCCCCTGCGCTCCGCGCTTTCGGCGCTGAAATCGTGCCACTGGCACGATGTCCGGGCGCGCCTCACCCCCCTAAAACACCACCCCCGCCCACAGCGCCACATTGGCAAAGGGCGTGTACTCCCCCGTCCGCACCACCGCCCGCGCCGCGCGGCTGGCCTCTTTGAAATCCGTATGGCTGATCCGCGCGCAGGGCAGGCGGGTGGAGAACTCGGCGGCCAGATCCTCGGCGGCTTCCTCGGCAATCGCTGCGCGCTCGACCTGAAGTTCCGACAGCACCGCGTCCAGCACGTCAAACACCCCCGGTACGCCGCGTGTCACCGCCAGGTCGATCACCGGCACGCCGGGCGGCACAGGCAGCCCCGCGTCACCGATCACCAGCAGATCGCCATGCCCCATCGACGCGATTACGCGCGACAGTTCGGCATTCAGAAGGGCAGTCTTCTTCATCGGGTCAGCTCCGGTCCGTATCACGCGCGTGATACGCAAAATATACGCCGAAGATACGCGGCGGATACGGCGAAATTGCGGCTTCCGCAGCGTCATCTGCAACGGCGCACGCGGCCGTGCTAGGCTGGCTGAAAGGTGCGGAGGGGGTCATGCAAACCATCATCATCGGGGCTTCGGCAGCAGGTCTGGCAGCGGCGAAATGCCTTTCGGATCAGGGGATTAAGGCTGATCTGCTGGAGGCCAGCAACACCATCGGCCTGCGCTGGCAAAACCATTATCGGCGCCTGCATCTGCATACGCCGAAATCGCGCTCGGCCTTGCCGGGCCTCGCCTTCCCGCGGTCCGCCCCGCGCTACCCCTCGCGGCAGGATGTCGTTGATTACATTCAGGAATATGCGCGCCATTTCAACCTGCGCCCGACCTTCAACACGCCGGTCAACCGCGTTGCGCCGACGATGGATGGCTGGCAGCTCGACACCCCCGAGGGCGCGCGCCACGCCCGCCACGTGATCCTGGCAACCGGTTATAACAACCTCCCGCATCTGCCTGACAAACCTGGACTTTCCAGCTTTCCGGGGCGCGTGCTTCACGCCGCTGACTATCGCAGCGGTGCGGCGTTCTCGGGCCAAAAGGTGCTGGTCGTCGGTTTTGGGAACTCGGGCTGCGAAATCGCCATCGACTTGCATGAACAGGGCGCCCGTCCCTCGATCTCGGTGCGCGGGCCTGTCAACGTCGTGCCGCGCGACCTGTTCGGCATCCCGATCCTGGCCCTGGGTGAGGTGCTTCGGCATGTGCCGCGTCTGGCAGATCGCCTGAATGCACCGCTTATGCGATTGATATTGGGGGATATTCGCTCGCTTGGCCTGCAACCGCTGGCCTACGGTCCGATGCAGCAGATCGCGCGCGGCCAGATCCCCCTGCTGGATATCGGCACCCTGCGCCTGATGCGTGAGGGGGCGATCACGCGCCAAGCCGGCATCGCCCGGATCGAGGGTCCGCGCGTGATCTTTGATGACGGGCGCAGCGATGATTTCGATGCCATCGTTTTCGCGACGGGTTATCGCCATGGGCTAGAACAGCTTCTGGCCCTTCCGGATGACGAAAAAGAGCGCCGGATCAATGAATTGCGCATGCCGATCGGCCAGCGTCAGATTGATGGGACGGCCGGTTTGCACATTATCGGCGGCTATCTGAGCCCCCGCGGAATGCTGTATGAAATCGGCCATGAGGCGCGCCATATCGCCAGACGCATTGCGGATTCGATGAAAACGTAACGGTTTCTTAAGTTTTGTCTGTCACGAAGGGGCCATGAAAACGATTCTCTTGCCCCTTATCCTGCTCTTGGCCGCCTGTGCCTCACCCGCGCCGCAGTTTTTCGGGGCGTTGCGCCACGATCTGACGGTGGGCGGGATCGGCTTCACCGTCTTTGAAAAGGACGACCGGGTGGAGGTGATCCGCCACGGCTATCTGCCGCGTGCCGCGCGCGACCGGGTGCCAGGTCTGATGCGTCAGGCGGTCGAGCAAGCGACCGGGTGCCGATTACGGGGCGATCTGGTGACAAAATTGCCAGGCGACACGGGTGAGGCGCGCGGCCGCATCGACTGTTAAATCTGATCTGTATCAAGGACGGCTTGCGGGCGGCGTGCTTTCACGGTCCGACATGACTGACAGGAGACGCCGATGAACCGCTTGTTTTTTCTGATCCTGACGCTGAGCGCGCCGACCTTGGCAGGCATCGGCCTTGTGGTGGCGCTGACAATGAACCGGTTTGACACGATGTCCGTCATCGTGGCCGTGGCCATCGGTGCCCTGCTGGGTATTCCCGCCGCATGGATCGTCGCCCGCAAGATTGAGGAGAACGACATCGACCTTGACGACGGGCGCTGAGTCGCGCCCCCGACGGGATTTCGGGCGCGACAGGCGTTTGCTGTTCGTCCGTGCGGGCGTCGGGAAAACGCAAGGACGGCGGGACTGGCCGAGGCGAGGGGTGAGCGGGCAGATCGTCTTGAATTGGTTGGCGACCTTGCTGATCGTGCCACGGCTTCTGGTTCTCTGATATGACCCCGGGCGCCATTCGCGTGCGCAGGCGGGCTGAGCAGAAGCCGGTATGCCTTTCATGCCGGGGGCATGGTTGACGCACTGATCAAATGCCCGCATTCGGCGCAGCCGATCCGGTTGCATTCGCCGTCGGCGTCCGGCGCCGCGAAGGCTATGAACTGTCGCGGGATGATTTGGGGCCATGCCCATGATGAGGGGGCAACGCTGGATGCGCTGAAAGAAAGCCAACGGCCAGCAAGCGCGAGCAGCGGGCCATTGGCCGTTGGCGGCCTGCGTCGGGAAGCCCGTGCGGTCTGACCAGTGGTGACATGGGGCCATGCGCTTTGTGTCGGGTGGTGATGCCCGGTCGGCCGCGCCGCTGGCGTTCATGGTGCGGTGGAGGCGATGAGCCTCATTGGTCGCCCCTTCGCGCCATGGCGCCTTCGCCAATCCATTTCCCTGCGCCAGCGTTCGCGTTGTGCGATGCGAACATCGAAGCGATGTCGCGCCCCGCGTTAGACTTGGCACATTCGGCTGCCGCCGGCGTTTGTCGCTGTTGATCCGCCTGCACTGGCCGGCCGCTGCGTCAAAATGCCCGACCGTTTCGGCCCATTTCCTCAGCGAGATACGCCGCGACGATCGATTTCCGTGGCCTCCGGCGTCCCGCGCAACGGCTCGGGTTACAGGTTGACGCCTGCCGCAGCCGGTATGGACACCTGTCGGAAGATCACCCGTAAGGGGGCAGCCGCCCGCGTCAAGTGCAGGATAATGAAAGACCGCGCGCCTTGCGGCTGGCACGATCAGGTCTGACACCATGGCCACCCATTCCGCTGGACGTCCACGCGCTTTGCGGGCGGCAGGAATGGTTGGGCATCACGCGCGGGCTTCAGGCTTTGGTCCTCGACTGAAGGTCAGGCGTTGCGCGTGTCCTCAAGGAGAGACGGAGTTCCGCTGTGACAGACGGCATCGACGTCGACGCGCAGCTCTGGTGTCGGCTGCGCCTGGCTGGGGAAACACGCTGGTTTCACCGTGGTTTTGGGTGTGCCGACCCTCATCCCTTGGGTGTCAAGCCGGGGCTGTCCTGCGGACGGGCGCGCTTCATGATGCGGATGACCTCGCCCTGACGCGACCGCGGCGAAGTGGCGGGCCTGGGGGCCGCGACGGTTCGGCCCTTGCTCGGACCCCGGGCGGGCCTTTGGCGTGCGGCAGATCGCTCCTGCGGTCGGTCAGACTACCGCGTCTCCATCGTGATACGGTCGTGCGGGTAGCCGGGGACGATGCTGGGCCAGGGACGTCACCGGCAGCAGGCCGTTGGGCGAGATCGCCGCCGCCGCTGACAGCCGCGTCACAGGCTGCACGACAACATGCCTGCTGCGCCCGCACTCGGCCTTCCGCGTTTCACGCGGCCGTCGTCCGCTGCGCGTGCCAAACCGATGGGCGTTGCCGCGCCGGTGTCCTGGGTCAGGACAGAAAGCTGGCCACGGCGGCCTCGACCTGGCGCGGGCGTTCGGCATGCAGCCAGTGGCCCGCGCCATCGATCTGCGTGATCTGCGCCTGTGGAAAAAGCCCCCGGATGTCGTGATGATGCGACGGCTGGATGTAATCCGAGGTTTCGCCGTCCAGAAACAGCGCCGGGCCGTCGAACTGTCCGGCGGGATCGGGCCAGCCGACCAGCCTGTCCATCTGATCGCGCAGCGCCGCCAGATTGAACCGCCAGCGCGCGGGGTTGGCGGACATGTCCAGCGATTGCAGCAGAAAGGCGCGGACGCCGGGATCCTCGATCCGGGTGGACAGGCGGCGGTCGGCCTCGGATCGCAGGGTCAGGTCGTGGCGATCCAAATTCTCCATCGCGTCGATCAGGCCGTTCTGGCTGTGGCCATAGGCGACCGGCGCGATGTCGGCAACGACCAGCCGGGCCACCTTTTCGGGGTGGGTCAGCGCCAGCATCATCGCTGCCTTGCCGCCCATGGAATGCCCAAAGACATGGGCGCGACCGCCCAGATCGTCGATCACGCCGGCCAGATCGCCCGCCAGTGCGGCATAGCCGTGGTCATCCGACCAGGGGCTGTCACCATGGTTGCGCATGTCGACGCTGATGACGCGCCGATCCCGCGCAAGGTGGCGCGCCAGGGCGCCCAGATTGCGCCCCGAGCCGAACAGCCCATGCGCCATGACCAATGGAATAGCCGCGTCCGGGCCGTCGAAGGATGTGATCGCCAGTTTCATGCGGCGATGCTACCCGCCCGCGCCCGCCGGCGCCAGAGGCCGTTGCGCGCCGTCCGCGCCCGGCCTAACCTGCCCGTAGAAAGGCGGTGCGCGATGATGCCGGGGGATGAGATCGCGGCGATGGCCGAACGGGTGCGCGGGTTGATGCGCAAGCGTCTGGGGGCGCGCGGCGATACGCTGGCGCAGGCCGTGGCGCGGCGCGGTGCGGCGCTGCCGCGCAAGCTGCGCCCCGCCGCCAGGACGCTGGCCGAAGCCGAGGCGATCGCCGCCGCCCCCCGCCTTGCGCGTCAGGCCGATCTGGCCGCCCTGCGTCGGCATGAGGCCGCGCTGATCGCCCACCTCTCACCCTTGGGGCGGCGTGGCCGCGTCCTGTCCGCCGTGCGAAGCTGGGCGGCGGCCGTCGTGCTGGGGCTGGTAGTTCTGGCGGGGGTCGTGCTGTGGGTCATGGCGCAGCGCGGCCTGATCGGCCCCTGACCCGGCGCCGACCTTGAACCATTCCATTGCCGTGCCGGTCAGGTGGAACGGCAGGATCACCCGCGCCTCGGTCCAGGTTTCCAGGCGCAAAGCCAGAAACGCCGCCTGAACGACAAGGGCAAAGGCGAACAGCGCGTCATAGCGCGCCACCGGCAAGTCCGGCTGCCAGATGGCGCGGCTGATCAGGATGGCGGCCAGCATCAGCGCGCCGAACAGGCAAGCCCAAGCCTGCTTCAGCACGAACATCACCAGTGCGGCGGCCCAGAATGGCAGCGCGGCCCGAACGCCATCACTCAGATGCCGTTCCAGACCGCGCGCGCTGCGGGGGGGGGGCCGCGCCTGTCTTACATCCCCTGATACAGCGGGAAGCGTTCGCACAAGGCCTCGACCTCGGCTTTCACCTTGGCCTCGACGGCGGTATTGCCCTCATCGCCATTGGCGGCAAGGCCGTCGACGACCTCGACGATCCAGCGGGCGATCTGACGGAACTCGGCCTCGGCAAAGCCGCGCGTGGTGCCGGCGGGCGCGCCCAGACGGATGCCCGAGGTCACGAACGGCTTTTCCGGGTCGAACGGCACGCCGTTCTTGTTGCAGGTGATATGGGCGCGGCCAAGCGCGGCCTCGGCGGCCTTGCCGGTCACCTTTTTCGGGCGCAAGTCGGCCAGGCACAGGTGGTTGTCTGTGCCGCCCGACACGATGTCGATGCCGCCCTTCATCAGCTCATCGGCCATGGCCTGCGCGTTCTTCACCACCTGGGCGGCGTAGTCCTTGAACGAAGGGTCCAGCGCCTCGGCAAAGGCGACGGCCTTGGCGGCGATCACATGCATCAGCGGGCCGCCTTGCAGCCCCGGAAACACCGCCGAGTTGATCTTTTTGGCGATGTCCTCGTGGTTGGTCAGGATCATGCCGCCGCGCGGGCCGCGAAGCGATTTGTGGGTGGTGGTGGTCACCACATGCGCATGGGGCAGGGGCGAGGGATGCGCACCGCCCGCCACCAGACCGGCGATATGGGCCATGTCGACCATCAGATACGCGCCCACCTCATCGGCGATGTCGCGGAAGGCGGCCCAATCCCAGACGCGGCTGTAAGCGGTGCCACCGGCCACTATCAGCTTGGGCTTGTGTTCGCGGGCCTTGGCGCGGATGTCGTCCATATCCAGCAACTGATCCTGCTGGCGCACACCATAGCTGACGACATTGAACCATTTGCCCGACATGTTCACCGGGCTACCATGGGTCAGGTGCCCGCCCGAGTTCAGGTCAAGCCCCATGAAGGTATCGCCCGGCTGCAACAGCGCCAGAAACACCGCCTGGTTCATCTGGCTGCCCGAGTTGGGCTGCACGTTGGCGAAACCGGCGCCGAACAGTTCCTTGGCGCGTTCAATGGCCAGGGTTTCCGCGATGTCGACATATTGGCAGCCGCCGTAATAGCGCTTGCCCGGATAGCCCTCGGCATATTTGTTGGTCAGCACCGATCCCTGCGCTTCAAGCACCGCTTTCGACACGATGTTTTCGCTGGCGATCAGCTCGATCTCGTGGCGCTGGCGGCCCAGCTCCTTGCGGATGGCATCGAAGATCTCGGCGTCGCGGGTGGCAAGGTCTTCGGTGAAGAAGCCGGCATCACGGGTCATCTGTCTCTCCTCGGGCTGATGGCGTGGCTTCATTTAGCAGGGGCGGGGCGGTGCGGAAAGCGCGGAATCCGACGCAGGGGCGCGTGGACGCGGCGCGCTTGCCCTTTGCCGGACGCTTGGGCAAGACTGGCGCCAACACCGGGGGGCATCATGCGCATCCATTTCACCGCATCGCGCGCCGAGGCCGCGCAAGAGGCCCTGTCCGATCTGGGCACGCGCTATGGCCAGCATCCCCGCGCGCAGGCCGACGTGATCGTGGCTTTGGGCGGTGACGGGCTGATGTTGCAGACCCTGCACGATCAGTCGGGGCTGCCGGTTTACGGGATGAATCGCGGCTCGGTCGGGTTTCTGATGAACGAATATGCCGAAGATGGGCTGCTGGACCGCATCAACGCCGCCGAACAGGCGATCATCAATCCGCTGGCGATGCGGGCGGGCAGCGCGGCGGGCGGCGATTATCGCGGGCTGGCGATCAACGAAGTGTCGATCCTGCGCGCCGGACCGCAGGCGGCCAAGCTGCGGATCTCGGTCAACGGCCGGGTGCGGATGGAGGAGTTGATCTGCGACGGCGTCCTGCTCTCGACCCCAGCCGGATCGACCGCCTACAACTATTCCGCCCATGGCCCGATCCTGCCCATCGGCTCCGAGGTGCTGGCGCTGACCCCGATCGCGGCCTTTCGCCCGCGTCGCTGGCGGGGCGCGATCCTGCCCAAGGGTGCGGTGGTGCGCTTTGACGTGCTGGAGGCCGACAAGCGCCCGGTGATGGCCGATGCCGATTCGCGCGGCTTGCGCGATGTCGATTGGGTCGAGGTACGATCGGAACCCGCCGTCAGCCACCGCATCCTGTTCGACCCCGGCCACGGGCTTGAGGAACGGCTGATGCGGGAACAATTCGTCTAGCGCCCCCTGGGCCGGGCGGCCTTGGCCTCGACCCGTGGGTAAAGCCGCGCCATGGTGATGCCCCGCGTCAGGTTCAGCACCATCAGCGCCGCCCACAGCCCGGCATTGCCCAGCGTGGGCAGCAGCACCGCCAGGGCGATCAGATAGACCGCGACCGAAGCCAGCATGGCGTTGCGCATCTCGCGCGTCAGGGTGGCGCCGATGAAGATGCCGTCCAGCATCCAGGCGGCAATGCCGATCACCGGCGCGACTGCGACAAAAGGCAGCAGCGCGCCCGCGGCGGCGCGCACCTGCGGCTCGGTCGTCATCACCGCGATCAGCGACGGGCCAAGGATCAGGAAGGCGAGGCCCAGCACCGCCGCGCCCCCCGCACCCCATTGCCCGGTCAGGATCGCGGCGCGGCGCAGCCGGTCGGGGCGGCGCGCGCCGACGGCCTGGCCGACCAGCGTCTCGGCGGCAAAGGCAAAGCCATCCAGCGCATAGGCGGTGATTTCCAGAAATTGCAGCAGCACCTGATTGGCGGCCAGTTGCACATCGCCATGCCCCGCGCCCAGGAACAGAAAGGTGGTGAAGCTGGCCTGCAACAGCACCGACCGGATCATGATGTCGCTGTTGACCGACCAGATCTCGCGCAGGCGGTCACGGTCGAACAGCCGCGCTGCATGGCGCAGGGCGGGCTGCATCAGCACGCCGCGCGCCAGCCACAGGCCAAGCGCCAGCCCCGCGATCTCGGCGATCAGGGTGGCGGTGGCGACGCCCTTGACGCCCCAGCCCAGACCCAGAACGAACCACAGATCCAGCGCCACATTCAGCCCGTTCATCAGCAGTTGCAGGGCCAGCACGGCGCGGGCGCGCTCGGTCGCGATCAGCCAGCCGGTCAGCGCATAAAGGGCGATGGTCGCGGGCGCACCCCAGATGCGGATCGCCAGATAGTCGCGCACAAGCCCGGTGACCTGATCGCTGGCGGGCGCGAGGGCAAAGGCCGCGGCAAACAGCGGGCCTTGCAGCGCGATCAGGGCCAGCCCCGCCGCGCCTGCGATCATCAGCGCGCGCGCCAGATGGGCGCCGACCTCGGCCTGATCGCCCGCGCCATGGGCCTGCGCGACCAGCCCCGATGTGCCCATGCGCAGAAAGCCGAACACCCAATAGATCGTCGCCAGAATGACCGCGCCAATGCCGACCGCACCGATCGGCGCGGCCTGACCCATCTGCCCGACCACGGCGGTATCGACCGCCCCCAGGATCGGCACGGTGACATTGGCGATGACAATGGGCAGCGCGATCGCCAGCACGCGCCGGTGGCTCAGCGGGCGGCTGTCGTCAACTGCGGGGGGCATCGGACTGAGGCATCACGAAATGCCCCGTCGCCTGGGCGAACAGGCGGGTGCGGTTGTCCTGCCAGGCCTCGACATGAACGCTGGCATAGCGCCGACCCGACCGGTTCACCCGCGCCCGCGCATAGGCATCGCGCGGCAGACCGGAACGCAGGTAATCGACGGTGAAATCAATCGTCTTGGGCAGGCGCGGCAGATGCAGCGGGTCCAGCCCACCGGCATCGACACGGCCGGCCTCGACATCCTCCCACAGCATCGACCAGGACAATTCGATGATCGCCGTGGTTTCCAGAAACGCCGCCGTCACTCCGCCATGGATCGCGGGCAGCAAGGGGTTGCCGATCAGCTTGTCGTCAAAGGGCAGGATCGCTGTCAGCTCATCGCCGCGGCGGTCGAACTGGATGCCCAGGAACTGAATATAGGGCACGCCCGACACAAGCGCACGCAGCGCGGCATCGCGGCGCTGCTTGATCTGATGCAGGGGTTCGTTGCGGCTGCCTTGGCTGGTGTCGGTCATGCTGTTGCCTTGGGCTTGCGGCTGCGTTCGATGGTGAAGGCGCCGGTGGCCATGGCGACCGGCGTTTCGGTGTCGGTGTCGTCATGGGCGGTGGCGCGCACGAAGGCGACCGACCGGGTGACGTGATAGCATTCGGCCCGCGCGGTGATCGCCGATCCGGGCCGCGCGGCGCGCATGTAGTCAATGCGCAGATCAATGGTCGCCGTCGCCGCCGGGCTTTCGGGATGGCTCAGCACCGCCGCGCCGCAGCAGGTATCCATCAGCGCCGACACCGCACCGCCATGGATCACCCCGCTGCGCGGATCGCCCACCAGCCGCAGATCGTAGGGCATGGTGATCGTGGCGCGCCCGGCGGCGATCTCCTGGATCTCCATGCCCAGGGCGCGCGAATGCGGGATCGCCTCGATGAATTGGCGGGCCATCTGCAAAAGCCCCTCGCCGCTGGGGGGGTGTTCGGTGATCTCGCTCATCTTCGGCCTTTCGGGTGGCGGTGCGTGGCGCAGTATCGGCCCGGCCCCGGCCCGGCGCAACCCCGCCCCACATCCAAGGCGGTTGTCATGGCCGCCCGCATCCGGCTAAGGTTGCGCAAAGGATGACCGCGATGGCCGAACAGCAGCTGACCTTCAAGGAAATGTGCGCGCGTTTCGACGTGACGCCGCGCACCTTGCGTTACTACGAATATATCGAACTGCTCAGCCCGCAGAAACAAGGCCGGTCGCGGTTCTATGGCCCGCGTGAGGTGGCGCGGATGACGCTGATCCTGCGCGGCCGCCGCTGGGGCTTCAGCCTTGAGGAAATCCGCCAGTGGCTGCTGATCTACGACAAGAAGGGGTCGTCGGAACAGAACCAGGTCTGGGTCGATCTGGCCGACCGACAGCTTGCCGTGCTTGAGGCGCAGCGCGCCGAGATGGACAAGACCATCGCCGAACTGCGCGCCACCCGTGATGAGGTCGCCCGCCAGTTGCACCGCGCCTGATCGCGGCTTTCCGTGACGACAGCCGCCCCCGTGACGTGACGTTTCGTTTACGCGCGCGTCAACTTGGCACTACATTCATGGCAGGGATCGCCCCCGGCAGCGGGTGGCGGTGAAAGGGGGCCTGCCGATGTCAGACGATCTGATGACCATTCGCCAGATGTGCGACGCCTTCGACGTCACCGCGCGCACCCTTCGCTTTTACGAGGCGCGCGAATTGCTGGCGCCGATCCGGCAGGGTCAGAAACGCCTGTATACCCGCCGCGACCGGGGTCGGCTGACGCTGATCCTGCGCGGCAAGCGCTTCGGCTTCAGCCTTGAGGAGATCCGGCAATTGCTGGACCTTTATGAACCCGGTGAGGGCAGCCGCGACCAGATTGCGCGCACCGCCGATGCCGCCCGCGCCCGGCTGGGCATCCTGACCGCCCAGCAGGCTGAACTGACCACCGCCATTGACGAGCTGCGCGGCGAGATCGCGCGGCTGGATACCATGCTGGCGGGCCAGCAAGCCTGACCCGCCCCACCACGACAACAGGGAGAACCGACATGCCCAGCTATACGCCCCCCACCCGCGACATGCAGTTCCTGCTGCACGACGTGCTGAACGTCGCGCAATCCGGCATTCCGGGTTACGAGGATCTGGATGCGGATACCACCGGCGCCATCCTCGAGGCCGCGGGCCAGCTTGCCTCTGAAGTGCTGGCGCCTCTGAACAGCGTCGGTGACACCGAGGGCTGCGTGCTGGAAAACGGCGTGGTGCGCACCCCGAAAGGCTTCAAGGAGGCGTTCGAGGCGGTGAAGGAGGGCGGCTGGACCGCGCTGGATTGCGACCCCGAATATGGCGGGCAGGGCATGCCCTATGTGATGGGGCTGGCCACCGGCGAATTGTTCGTCAGCGCCAACATGGCCTTCAACATGTATCAGGGTCTGACCCATGGCGCCTATTCGGCGATACATGTCCACGGCACGGACGAGCAGAAGGCGACCTATCTGCCCAAGATGGTCTCCTGCGACTGGACGGGCACGATGAACCTGACCGAGCCGCATTGCGGCACCGATCTGGGCCTCTTGCGCACCAAGGCCGAACCGCAGGATGACGGCAGCTATCTGATCACCGGGCAGAAGATCTTCATCTCGGCGGGCGATCACGATCTGTCGGAAAACGTCATCCATCTGGTGCTGGCCAAGGCGCCGGGCGGCGGCGAGGGCACCAAGGGCATTTCGCTGTTCATCGTGCCGAAGTTCCTGGTGAACGAGGACGGATCCCTGGGCGATCGCAACGCCGTCTCGGTCGGCAAGGTCGAGGAGAAGATGGGCATCCACGGCAATTCGACCTGCGTCATGAACTATGACGCGGCAAAGGGCTGGCTGCTGGGCGACCTGCACAAGGGGATGCGGGCGATGTTCACGATGATGAACGAAGCCCGCCTGGGCGTCGGCCTGCAAGGCTATGCGGTGGCCGAAGCCGCCTATCAGAACGCCGTCGCCTATGCCAAGGACCGCCTGCAAGGCCGCGCCGTGACCGGGGCCGAAAACCCCAGTGGCCCCGCCGATCCGCTGATCGTGCATCCCGACATCCGCCGCAATCTGATGGACCAGAAATCCACCATCGAGGGCGCGCGGGCACTGGCCTTCTGGGGGGCCGAGCTGATCGACCGCGGCCACAAGCTGGGCGACAAGAAGGCCGAGGGGCTGATCAGCCTGCTGACCCCGGTCATCAAGGGCTTCCTGACCGACAAGGGCTTCGAGATCGCGGTGAACGCCCAGCAGGTCTATGGCGGGCACGGCTATATCGAGGAATGGGGCATGTCGCAATTCGCCCGCGACGCCCGCATCACCATGATCTACGAAGGCGCCAACGGCGTGCAGGCGCTGGACCTGGTGGGCCGCAAGCTGGCCGCCGAGGGCGGCGCGCCGCTGATGGGCTTTTTCGAGATGGTCAAGGGCTTCATCAAGGAGCACGGCAGCGATGAGGCCCTGAAGGCCGACTTTCTGGAACCGCTGAAAGCCGCCTCGAAAGACCTTCAGGATGCCGCGATGTATTTCATGGCCGAAGGGATGAAGAACCCGAACAACGCGCTGGCCGGGTCTTACGACTTCATGCACCTGTTCGGCCATACCGTGCTGGGCCTGATGTGGGCGCGCATGGCGGTGGCGGCGAAAGCCGCGCTGGCCGCGGGCGCGGCGGACGCCGGTTTCTACGAAACCAAGCTGGCAACCGGGCGCTATTACATGGCGCGCCAATTGCCGATGACGGCGACACATCTGGCGCGCATCAAGACCGGCGCCGCCACGGTGATGGCGCTGGACGCCGACCAGTTCTGAGATCAACCGCAGGGCCGCGCCACAGCGGCCCTGCCATAGGATTGCCGCGCGGCTGGATGGAAAGGTTTTTTGAGTATTTGGACAAAGAGGAAGGGCAAAGGACGCGCCCCGGCCACCCCCACCACTACAGCGGGCCTGGCTATTCACCGGCAACCGGGGCGACTTCCCCTTTGACGGTCATCGGCTCTCCAGCCTGTACCGTGGGATTGGCTTAGCAGCGGAAAGTTAAGAAACTGCCAATGCCATTTCCTCTTTGCAAAAATACTCACTTGCCACCCCATCCACCCGCGCCCCGCCAAAACGGAGGAACCCATGTCTGACGCCTATATCTATGATGCCTGCCGCACCCCTCGCGGCAAGGGCCGCCCGGATGGCAGCCTGCACGAAGTCACCTCGCTGGCGCTGTCGGCGCGGCTGCTGAACGCGGTCAAGGATCGCAACGGGCTGGAAGGCCATGCGGTCGAGGATGTGATCTGGGGCAACGTCACCCAGGTCAAGGAACAGGGCGGCTGCCTGGCGCGCAGCGCCGTGCTGGCGTCCAATCTGGATGAGCGTATCCCCGGCCTGTCGATCAACCGCTTCTGCGCAAGCGGGATGGAGGCCGTGAACCTGGCCGCCAACCAGGTCAAGGGCGGCGCGGGTCAGGCCTATATCGCGGGCGGGGTCGAGATGATGGGCCGCGTGGCCATGGGCAGCGACGGCGCGGCGATTGCCGTCGATCCCAGCCTGGCAATGAAGACCTATTTCGTGCCGCAGGGCATTTCCGCCGACATCATCGCCACTGAATACGGCTTTACCCGCGAACAGGCCGATGCCCTGGCCGTTGAAAGCCAGCGTCGCGCCGCCGAGGCCTGGGCCGACAACCGCTTCGGCAAGTCCATCGTTCCGGTCGTCGACCAGAATGGCATCGTCATCCTGGACCGCGACGAATACATGCGCCCCGGCACCACGATCGAGGATCTGGCGAAGCTGAAGGCCAGCTTCAAGGACATGGGCGAGGTGATGCCCGGCTTCGACAAGGTTGCGATGCTGAAATACCCGCATCTGTCGGCGATCAACCACATCCACCATGCCGGGAACTCCTCGGGCATCGTGGATGGCGCCGCCGCCGTGCTGATCGGCAACAAGGCCTTTGGCGAGCAATTCGGTCTGAAGCCCCGCGCCCGCATCCGTGCTACCGCCAAGATCGGCACCGACCCGACGATCATGCTGACCGGCCCGGTGCCCGTGACCGAAAAGATCCTCAAGGACAGCGGCATGTCGATCAGCGACATCGACCTGTTCGAGGTGAACGAGGCCTTCGCGGCGGTCGTGCTGCGCTTCATGCAGGCCTTCGACGTCAGCCCCGACAAAGTGAACGTGAACGGCGGCGCGATGGCCATGGGGCACCCCCTGGGCGCGACCGGTGCGATCATCATCGGCACCCTGCTGGACGAGCTTGAGCGGCGTGACCTGTCGACCGGCCTTGCGACCCTTTGCATCGCGTCCGGCATGGGCGCGGCCACCATCATCGAGCGCGTGTAAGGAGCCCCTGACATGACCGATTTCTCCATGAAAACCGGCGACAACGGCGTCGCCATCATCACCTGGGACGTCCCCGGCAAATCGATGAACGTGCTCTCGATGACTGGCGCGTCCGAGCTGAACGACCTGATCGACGCGGCCCTGGCCGATGAGGCGGTCAAGGGCATCGTCATCACGAGCGGAAAGAAAGACTTCGCCGCCGGGATGGATCTGAATGTCATCGCCGGGATGAAAGAGGGCGGCGCGCAGGGCGTGTTCGACGGCGTGATGGGCCTGCACCATCTGCTGCGCAAGATCGAACGCGCAGGCATGGACCCCAAGACGCTGAAGGGTGGCAAGCCGATCGCCGCCGCGCTGCCTGGCACCGCGCTTGGCATCGGGCTGGAACTGCCGCTGTCCACCCACCGCATCTTTGCCGCCGACAACCCGAAGGCCAAGATCGGCCTGCCGGAAATCATGGTCGGCATCTTCCCCGGCGCCGGTGGCACCACGCGCCTGGCCCGCAAGCTGGGCGCGATGATGGCCGCGCCCTTCCTGCTGGAAGGCAAGCTCAGCGACCCCAAGGCCGCCAAATCCTCGGGCCTGATCGATGAGGTTGTGGCCGATCCCGTCGCCGCCGCGACCGACTGGGTGCTGGCCGCGAAAGACGCCGACCTGGTCAAGCCGTGGGATGCCAAGGGCTACAAGATGCCCGGCGGTGAGCCGTTCCATCCGGCGGGCTTCATGACCTTTGTCGGTGCCTCTGCGATGGTGCACGGCAAGACCATGGGCGTCTATCCGGCGGCCAAGGCGCTGCTGAGCGCGGTTTACGAAGGCGCGATGGTGCCCTTTGACCAGGCGCTGAAGATCGAGGCCCGCTGGTTCACCAACGTCATCATGAACCCCTCGTCCGGTGCGATGATCCGGTCGCTGTTCATCAACAAGGAGGCGCTGGAAAAAGGCGCGAACCGCCCGGCTGTCGGGGATGAAACGGTGAAAAAGGTCGGCATCCTGGGGGCCGGGATGATGGGTGCGGGCATCGCATATGTGTCGGCCATGGCCGGCATCGAGGTGGTGCTGATCGACGCCAAGCAAGAGGCCGCCGACAAGGGCAAGGCCTATTCGACCGGCCTTCTGGACAAGGCCATCGCCCGCAAGAAATCGACCGAGGAGAAAAAGGCCGAAGTGCTGGCCCGCATCACCGCCACCACCGATTACGCCGCGCTGGAAGGCTGCGACCTGATCGTGGAAGCGGTGTTCGAGGACGTCGGCGTCAAGGCCGATGTCACCGCCAAGGCCGAAGCCGTGATCCCCAAGGACGCGATCTTCGCCACCAACACCTCGACCCTGCCGATCAGCGAGCTGGCCAAGGCCAGTGCGCGCCCCGATCAGTTCATCGGCATCCACTTCTTTTCGCCCGTCGACAAGATGCTGCTGGTCGAGATCATCAAGGGCAAACAGACCGGCGATCGCGCGGTGGCCAAGGCGCTGGATTTCGTGCGCCAGATCCGCAAGACGCCGATCGTGGTCAATGACGCGCGCTTCTTCTACGCCAACCGCTGCATCATCCCCTATATCAACGAAGGCATCCGCATGGTGGCCGAAGGCGTGAACCCCACGCTGATCGAAAACGCCGCCAAGATGATGGGCATGCCGCTGGGGCCGCTGCAACTGGTCGATGAAACCTCGATCGACCTGGGCGTCAAGATCGCCAAGGCGACCAAGGCCGCGATGGGCGACGCCTATCCCGACAGCGCGGTGGATGAGGTGCTGTTCTGGATGGCCGATCAGGGGCGTTTGGGCAAAAAGGCCAGTGCGGGCTTCTACGCCTATGACGATGCCGGCAAGCGCGGCGGTCTGTGGGACGGTCTGGCCGACCAATACCCCGAGGCCGAGACCCAGCCCGAACTGACCACCGTCCAGCACCGCCTGATGATGGCACAGACGCTTGAGGCCGTGCGCGCGCTGGAGGAAGGCGTGCTCGAGGACATCCGCGAAGGCGATGTCGGCGCGATCCTTGGCTGGGGCTATGCGCCCTGGTCGGGTGGCCCCTTCGGCTGGCTCGACATGCTGGGCGCGCCCCGCGCGGTCGAGATCACCGAAAGCCTGACCCGCGACTTCGGCGACCGCTTCGCCACCCCCGCGCTGCTGCGCGAGATGGCGGACAAGGGCCAGACCTTCTATGGCCGCTTCGGGGCTGACAAGAAAGCGGCCTAAGCCCTTTCTTCTGTGCGAAAATACTCCGGGGGGGTGAGGAAGGTCAGGAAAAGGTCCGGTGGACCTTTTCCCCGACGAACGCCCTCGCCCCCCTGGGGCGAGGGCTGGGGGGCAGCGCCCCCCGGACCTCTCAACCCTCGGACCGGCTGACGATCAGCGCACCGGCCAGCACGATCAGCCCCATCCCAGCCACGGCCACCAGCCCCGGCACCTCGCCCCACAGGACGGAGCCCCAGGCCGCCGTCACCGGCAGCAGGATGTATTCAAAGACCGATGCCCGGCTGGCCGCCGTCGCCTGATAGCCCTTGACCATCATCGTCACCGCAAACAGCGACCCCGCCGCCTGCACGAAGGTCCACCACAGCGTCACGCCATTCGGTGCCTGCACGCCGCGCAGCAGAAAGCCCGGATCGCTGCCGCCGCCCTGTGGCCACAGGGTAAAGACGATCGTGCCCAGCAGACCCATCAGCCCGATCGCCACGAAAAATCCCGCCGTCATCACCTCGGCGCTTTCGCCCGCGCACCATTCGCGCGTCGCCAGATTGCCAAGCGCGTAAAAGAACCCCGCCGCGACTGGCAGCGCCGCGACCCAACTGATCGGCGCCTGCGATCCGGGGCGCAGCACCAGCAGGATGCCCAGAAAGCCGATCGCCACCGCCGCCACCGACAGCCAGCCGATGCGGTGGCCATAGATCAGGCGCGACAACAGCAGCACAAAGATCGGCGCGGTGAACAGCCCGGCGGCCACCTGCGGCACCGGCAGAAACCCAAGGCCGGCAAAATACAAAAGCATCGCGGTGGCATGAACCACTGACCGTGCCGCCACCGCGCGGGGCCGGAGCGGCCGCAGGCCCAGCCCGGTGATCGCGCCATACGCCGCCACCAGAGCAAGTGCCATCACGCTGCGCATCGCGTGGAACTGCCACAGCCCGACATCGGCGGCGATCACCCGCACGAAATTGTCGGTGAAGCCGATCACGACGGCATAGATCAGGATGAACAGCGCCGCCGCCCGCGCGCCCGTCAGCTTGTGTTGCACCACGCCGGACCCCATGTTGCCAAGACGCGCATCATGACGCGGCAAACGCCATCCGCAAGGGGGCCGTGCATTGACGCGCGCGGCAATTCTCCTATCCTTGGATCACGACAAAAACGCAGGCGGATCAGCCAAGTGACGGCGCTTCACCAATATCAGCGGCTGGAATCGCCGGGCCTGTGGCGGCCCGCCCCCGACGCCCAGCGGCGCGAGGTCGTGGTGATGTTCCGCGATGCGACCCTGGTGCTGGTCGATCCGGCCAGCGAACGCCCGCTGGCGCACTGGTCGATGCCGGCCATGCTGCGCGCCAATCCGGGGCGGATGCCCGCGATCTATGCCCCCGGCAGCGGTCCCGACGAAAGCCTTGAGATCGAGGACGAGATCATGGTGGCGGCCATCGACAAGCTGCACCGGATCATCGCGGCGCGCCGCCCGCGCCCCGGACGGTTGCGCGGCCTGCTGGCGATTGCGGCGGCCATTGCCATCGCAGCGGGGGCGGTGTTCTGGCTGCCCGGTGCCCTTGTTCGCCACGCGGCCCTTGTCGCCCCCGAGGCCAAGCGGGTCGAGATCGGCCGCGCCGTCCTGGCCGAGGTCGAGACCCTGACCGGCCCCGCCTGCCGCCATCCGGCGGGCGAACAGGCGCTGTCGCGTCTATCGCGCCGCCTGCTGGATCGCCCGGTCCGCATCGCCATCCTGCCGACGGCCGTGCAGGGCACCCGCGCGCTGCCGGGCGGCATCATCATCGCCAGCCACGACCTGATCGCCGGTCACCCCGGACCCGAGGCCCTGGCGGGCGGCGTGCTGTCCGCCGACCTGGCCGCGCGGGCCGATACCGGCGGGCATGATCCGCTGCTGGACGTGCTGCACTGGGCGGGGATGCGCGCGGCCTTTCGGCTGCTGACCACCGGCAACCTGCCCGAGGACGCCCTTCGCGGCTATGGCACGGCGCTGCTGAACGCAGATCCCGCGCCGGCCGACCGCCCGGCGCTGCTGGCGGCGATGAAGGATCGCGGCGTGCCCTCGACCCCCTTTGCCACCAGTCTTGATCCGGTCGATGCCGCCCTGGCCGAGGGCGATCCGTTCAAGGGCACGATGCCCGACCCGGTGCTGAGCGATGCGGAATGGTCGGCCCTGGCGGCGATCTGCGATTAGCGCGCAAAGGCGTCGGCATAACCCGCCTGCCGCAGCCGGATCAGCGCGCGCGCCAGCCGGGCGCTGTCGTCGAACGGCCCGGCATAGATCACCTCGACCGACTGGCCCCGGATCCGGCCCTTGCCGCGCGCGGCGGGCAGGCCAAGCGTGATGATGCGCGCGATGGCGCGGGCGCTGTTGGCCGGATCGGCATAGGAACCGACCTGCACGAAGCGGTGCCCGGCCTGCGCGGGCGGCGGCGGCGGTAGCGCGTGGCGGCCCGCCCTGGGCGCGCCCTGCGGCGTGCTGGCGCGCGGCGTGCCGGCAGCGCGGTTGCGGGGTGGCTTGTTGGCCCGACCCTTGGCGGTAAAGTCATCGGCGGCGGGCGCGGCGGAGCAGGCGCGCAGCGGCGGCGCGATGCCGCCAAATCCCAGCGATGGATCGCCCGCGACCCGACCCTGCGCGCCCAGTCCGATCAACGCGCAGTGACCCATGACCTGCGCGTGACCGGCTTCGGGCGGTTGCGGCGCGGCGGGCAAAGGGTCGGGCATCTGCACCTGCGGTGGCAGGAGGCCGGGTTGCGCCAAGGTGGGTTGCGCCAAGGTCGGACCCGCGGGCGGGGTGGGCGCCTTTGCCATCGACGTGTCGGGCGCCTCTGAGGGCGCCTTTGCGGGCGGGTCTGCGGCGATCACTGTTGGCGGATAACCGCACAGGGGCGCGCCGTCGCGGCCCCGGCGCGGCTGCCAGTCGTTGCCCTGCCGCTGATAGGCGCAGCCCTGCGCATCGACGAACTGATGGCCGGGAAAGTCGTCGGGCACCTGCGGGATCTGGGCCATGGCGGGCAGGGCGGTCAGCACCGCCCCCAGCATCCCCGCCCAGATGTCCCCGCGCGCCGTCATTTCGTGCCGAACATCCGGTCGCCGGCATCGCCCAGACCCGGCACGATATAGCCGTGTTCGTCCAGCCGTTCATCCAGCGCGGCGGTGATGATCGGCACATCGGGATGGGCCGCCTGCATCCGCGCCACGCCCTCAGGCGCGGCCAGCAGGCAGAGCATCCGGATATTGCGCGCCCCCTGCTTTTTCAGCAGGTCAATCGCCGCAACCGAGGAATTGCCGGTGGCCAGCATCGGATCGACGGCAATCGTCAGGCGGTCCTCAAGCCCGGCGGGCAGCTTGCAGTAATATTGCACGGGTTGCAGCGTCTCGGGGTCGCGGTAAAGGCCGATGAAACCCACGCGCGCCGCCGGGATCAGCTCCAGAATGCCGTCCAGAAGGCCGTTGCCTGCGCGCAGGATCGACACCAGGGCCAGCTTCTTGCCGTCGAGGATCGGCGCCTGCATCGGTTGCAGCGGCGTCTCGATCGTCTGGGTGGTCAGCTCCAGATCGCGGGTGACTTCATAGGCCAGAAGCAGGCTGATTTCGCGCAACAGCTTGCGGAAACCGGCGGTCGAGGTGGACTTGTCGCGCATCAGCGTCAGCTTGTGCGCGACAAGCGGATGGCGGACGATGGTCAGGTGTTCGGTCATGACGGTCCCGGTCTGTGCGCCGGTGGGGCGCGGATTTTTCACCTGTTTCCCGGCCCCTGCGCCCCGCGTCAAGCCAGATCGCGCGGCCAAGGCAAAAACCGTTACAGCCGGTTTCGCCCGGCGGCGGGGGCGGGCAGGCCCAGCCAGGTGGCAATGCTGGCCCCCACATCGGCGTAATCGATGATCCCGCCTGACTTGGCACCGACGCCCCAGCCCAGCACCGGCACCCGTTCGCGGGTGTGGTCGGTGCCGGTGAATGTCGGGTCATTGCCGTGATCGGCGGTGAAGATCGCCAGATCGCCGGGGCGAAGCGTGGCAAGGAACCGCCCGGCCAAGGCGTCGAACCATTCCAGCGCCTCGGCATAGCCCATCACGTCGCGGCGGTGGCCATAAAGGCTGTCGAACTCGACGAAATTGGCGAAGGTCAGGCTGCCGGGTTCGGCGTCGCGTCCCAGCCGGATCAGGTGACCGCCCAGATCGGCATCGGATTTGCCCTTGTGCAGATGGGTGATGCCGCGATGGCTGAAGATGTCGCCGATCTTGCCGATCGCATGGGTGGTGCGCCCCGCCGCCTGCGCGAGGTCAAGGATCGTGTCGCCGGGCGGCGCGATGGCCAGATCGCGGCGGTTCGGGGTGCGGTGGAAATCGCCGGGCTGGCCGACAAAGGGGCGGGCGATGACGCGACCCACGCGCATTGCGTGCAGATGGGGGGCAAGCGCCGCGCACATGTCGTAAAGCCGCTGAAGGCCAAAGGCCTCTTCATGCGCGGCGATCTGGAACACGCTGTCGGCCGAGGTATAACAGATCGGCCAGCCGCTGCGCAGATGATCCGCACCCAGCCGGTCGATGATCGCGGTGCCGGGGGCATGGACGTTGCCCAGCGTGCCCGCCGTGCCCGCCGCCTGCGCGGCAAGGGCCATCAGGTCGGGCGGAAAGGCGGGGTCGGCATCGGGGAAATAATGCCAGTCCCAGGGCACCGGCACGCCCGACAGCTCCCAGTGACCCGAGGGGGTGTCCTTGCCGCGCGAGGCTTCGGTCGCAGCGGCGTGAAAGCCTTGGGGTGTGGCGCCCAGGCCCGGCATGTCAGCGCCCGAGGCGATGCGCACCGCCGCCGACAGGCCCAAGCCATCCAGCACCGGCATCGCCAGCGGCCGACCCGCGCGGGCGCGCGCCTGGGCGATATGGGCCAGCGTATTCGCGCCGCTGTCGGGGGTGGCGCCGTTGAAAAAGCGGTCGGCATCCGGCGCGCCGCCCGCGCCCACGCTGTCCATCACGATCAGGAAGGCGCGGGTGTCGGCGGGGTTTTGTGCGTATTTGGACAAGGAAGAAGCCTATCGGATGCGATCAAGGATCAGCGGGCGGTCGGGGGCCTGATCGCCCAAGCTGTAGGCGGCGGCGACGGTTGCGGCGGCGCGTTCGGCGGCGGCAGGGTCGCGGGCGTGGATCATGGCCATCGGCTGCCCGGCCTCAAGCCTGTCGCCGACGCGGGCCAGCCCGGTCAGGCCGACCGCCGGATCGACCGGATCGCCATTCTTCAGCCGCCCGCCGCCCAGCCGGACCACGGCGCGGCCCAGATCGGCGCTGGCGATGCGGGTTACGGTGCCGCCTGACGGCGCGGGCACCGGGATCACCACCGGCGCGCGGGGCAGGTGCTGGCCCGCGCGTTCGATCAGGTCGGTGGGGCCGCCCTGCGCGGCGATCATCCGGGCGAAATGTTCGGCCGCGGTGCCATCGTCGATCAGTTGCGCGACGCGGGTACGGGCGGCATCGGGGTCGGGCGTCAGGCCGGTCAGGATCAGCGCCTCGGCACAAAGGGCCTCGGTCACGGCGCGCAGCGCGGGCGAGGGGGCGGCGCCGGTCAGCACGCCGATCACCTCGGCCACCTCGACGGCGTTGCCGGCGGTGCGGCCAAGCGGTTGGCTCATGTCAGTCAGCAGCGCACTCGTGGTGCAGCCCGCGCCGGTTGCAGTGTCCACCAGCGACCGGGCAAGGGCGCGGGCGTCCTCATCCCGCGCCATGAACGCGCCGGACCCTGCCTTGACGTCCAGCACCAGGAAATCCAGCCCCGCCGCCAGTTTCTTCGACAGGATCGAGGCGGTGATCAGGTCGATCGATTCCACAGTGCCGGTCACATCGCGGATCGCGTAAAGCCGCCGGTCGGCAGGCGCGAGATCGCCCGAGGCCGCGACGATCGCGCAGCCGTTATCGGCAACCAACTGCCGCAACCGCGCGATGCCGGTATCGGTCACGAAACCGGGGATCGCCTCAAGTTTGTCCAGCGTACCGCCGGTATGGCCAAGCCCGCGCCCCGAGATCATCG
Source organism: Paracoccus zhouxuedongae (assembly GCF_041927815.1). Classification (NCBI taxonomy): domain Bacteria; kingdom Pseudomonadati; phylum Pseudomonadota; class Alphaproteobacteria; order Rhodobacterales; family Paracoccaceae; genus Paracoccus; species Paracoccus zhouxuedongae. The sequence continues at coordinate 207,808 of NZ_JBHFHM010000006.1, read as the reverse complement.
GCACGCAGGCCCCGCAGGCCGCCAGCACCGGCGCCAGGATCAGCGAGGTGGAATCGCCGATCCCGCCGGTGGAATGCTTGTCGACCACCGGCCCGTTCAGCGACCAATCCAGCACCTGCCCGCTGTCACGCATGGCGCGGGTCAGCGCCACGCGGCCCGCGTCGCCGGTGCCCTTCAGGAACACGGCCATCGCAAAGGCCCCGGCCTGGGCATCGGTCACGCTGCCATCGGCAAGGCCCCGCGCGATGAAGGCGGCGCCGTCATCGGACAGGCCGTGGCCGTCGCGGATGGCGGCGATCAGGGTGGCGGCCTCCATCGTCAACCCGCCATGTGGTCGGCGGAAAACCGGCCGGGCAGCAATTCGCCCACGGTCGTCGCCAGCACCGCGCCGCTGGTGGTGGCCAGCGTGACCGGCGTGTCGGGGCGGGCGAACTCGGCCAGCTTCTGGCGGCAGCCGCCGCACGGGGGCACAGGGGCGGGGCTGTCGGCGATCACGCAGACTTCGATGATCTCGGTCTCGCCTGCGGCGATCATCGCGGCGATGGCGCCGGCTTCGGCGCAGGTGCCCTCGGGGTAGGCGACGTTTTCGACATTGCAGCCGCGGTGGATGCGCCCCGACGGCCCGCGCACCGCCGCGCCGACCTTGAACCGGGAATAGGGCGCATAGGCCATTTCGCGCACTTCGGTGGCGGCTTGCAGCAGGGACATGGGCGACCTCTCTTTCCTGGTGGCGATTCTGCGCCTGCCCGCGCGATCATGCAAGCCGCCATGACGCGGGCCAATCTTCCCCTGCGTCACGAAATGGTTTAAGGCTGAACTATCGCAGCAGACGAGGTTCCCATGGACGAGGCACGGCAGGATACGGCACGGCAGGCGGCACTGGATTATCACGCATATCCGCGCCCCGGTAAGCTGGAAATCCGCGCGACCAAGCCGCTGGCCAATGGCCGTGATCTGTCGCGCGCCTATTCGCCCGGCGTGGCCGAAGCCTGTCTTGAGATCAAGGCCGACCCCGAAACTGCCGCGCTGTATACCGCGCGGCAGAACCTTGTGGCGGTGGTGACCAATGGCACCGCCGTTCTGGGTCTGGGCAATATCGGCCCGCTGGCCGCCAAGCCGGTGATGGAGGGCAAGGCCGTCCTGTTCAAGAAATTCGCCAATATCGACTGTTTCGATATCGAGCTGAACCAGCCCGACCCCGAAAAGCTGGCCGATCTGATCTGCGCGCTGGAACCCAGTTTCGGCGCCATCAACCTTGAGGATATCAAGGCTCCCGATTGTTTCATCGTCGAAAAGCTGTGCCGCGAACGCATGGGCATCCCGGTCTTTCACGACGACCAGCACGGCACCGCCATCGTGGTCGGCGCGGCGGCGACCAATGCGCTGCATGTCGCGGGCAAGCGGTTTGAGGATATCAAGCTGGTCTCGACCGGTGGCGGTGCGGCGGGGATCGCCTGCCTGAACATGCTGGTCAAGCTGGGTCTGCGGCGTGAAAACATCTGGCTGTGCGACATTCACGGTCTGGTCTACGAAGGTCGCGAGGTCGACATGAACCCGCAAAAGGCGGCCTTCGCACAAAGAACCGACCTGCGGACGCTGGATCAGGTCATCGCGGGGGCGGACATGTTCCTTGGCCTCAGCGGGCCGGGGGTGCTGACGGCCGAACATGTCGCGCAGATGACGCCGCGCCCGATCATCTTTGCTTTGGCCAACCCCACGCCCGAGATTTTGCCCGATCAGGTGCGCGCCATCGCCCCGGATGCGATCATCGCCACCGGGCGCAGCGATTTTCCCAATCAGGTCAACAACGTCCTGTGTTTTCCCTTCATCTTCCGTGGCGCGCTGGATGTCGGCGCGACAGAGATTAACGACGCCATGCAGATCGGCTGTGTCGAAGGGATCGCGGCGCTTGCCCGCGCCACTACGGCGGCCGAGGCGGCGGCGGCCTATCGCGGTGAAAAGCTGACCTTCGGGCCGGATTATCTGATCCCCAAGCCCTTTGATCCGCGGCTGATCGGGGTCGTGTCCTCGGCGGTGGCGCGCGCGGCGATGGAATCGGGCGTGGCCAAGCGCCCGCTGGCCGATCTGGACGCCTACAAGCGCAAGCTGGATCATTCGGTGTTCAAATCCGCGCTGCTGATGCGCCCGGTGTTCGAGGCCGCGGCGACCGCGCAGCGCCGCATCGTCTTTGCTGAGGGCGAGGACGAGCGCGTCCTGCGCTGCGCCAACGCGATGATCGAGGAAATGACCGACGCGCCGGTGCTGATCGGCCGCCCCGAGGTGATCGAGCGGCGCTGCGAACGCGCCGGCCTGCCGATCCGTCCGGGCCGCGATTTCGACGTGGTGAACCCCGAAAACGACGCCCGCTATCGTGATTATTGGGAGGCCTATCACGGTCTGATGGCCCGGCGCGGCGTCAGCCCCGACATCGCCCGCGCCATCATGCGCACCAACACCACCGCCATCGGCGCGATCATGGTGCATCGGGGCGAGGCCGACAGCCTGATCTGCGGCACCTTCGGCCAATATCTGTGGCATCTGAACTATGTCCGGCAGATCCTGGCGCGCGACGGCCTGCATCCGGTCGGCGCGCTGTCGCTGATGATTCTTGAGGATGGCCCGCTGTTCATCGCCGACACCCAGGTTCATGCCGAGCCGACCCCCGACCAGATCCGCGAAGTCGTGTTCGGCGCCGCCCGCCATGCCCGCCGGTTTGGCGTGACGCCGCGGGTCGCTTTGTGCAGCGCCTCGCAATTCGGCAATGTCGATACCGAGGCCGCCCGCCGGATGCGCGCCGCCATCGAGGTGATCGCCGCCCATGAACCCGATTTCGTCTATGAGGGCGAAATGAATGTCGACAGCGCGCTGGACCCCGATCTGCGCGCCCGCCTGCTGCCCGGATCGCGGATGGAGGGGGCGGCCAATATCCTGGTGTTTGCCTCGACCGATGCGGCATCGGCGGTGCGCAACGTCGTCAAGATGAAGGCCGGCGGGCTGGAGGTGGGGCCGATCCTGATGGGCCTGGGCAACAAGGCGCATATCGTCACCCCCTCGATCACCGCGCGCGGCCTGCTGAACGTCACCGCCATCGCAGGCACGCCGGTCAAGCATTACGGCTGAGGGCGGCTTTGCATAAGGTGCGGCGGTTCGCACCGCGCCTTTGCAGTCCGCCCGGCTTTGCAAATATTTTCGCGCCGCCGCGCGGGAATCTGCAAAGTTTTCACCGCTGCGGGCGGTAACATCCTTGCGCGACTCGCCCCCCAATCGTTACGAAACGGTAACGGAGGAGGATTGCATGGGTTACACCGACGTTTACGGCGGCTGGAAGGCCGATCCCGAAGGCTTCTGGATGCAGGCGGCGCAGGCGATTGACTGGGTGCAACCGCCCAGCAAGGCGTTTTTCGATCAAGGCCCGGCGGGCGAATGGTTCGCCGATGCGCGCGTCAACACCTGCTGGAACGCGGTTGATCGCCATGTCGAGGCCGGGCGGGGCGACCAGATCGCCATCATGCACGAAAGCCCGATCACCCTGTCGACCAAGGGCATCACCTATCGCCAGTTGCGCGACCGCGTGGCCAGCCTCGCCGGTGCGCTGCGGATGCGCGGCGTGGAAAAGGGCGATCGCGTCATCATCTATATGCCGATGATCCCCGAAGCGGTCGAGGCGATGCTGGCCTGCGCGCGTCTGGGCGCGATCCACTCGGTCGTGTTCGGCGGGTTCGCCGCGAACGAACTGGCGGTGCGCATCGACGATGCCAAGCCCAAGGCGATCATCGCGGCCTCGTGCGGGTTGGAGCCGGGCCGCGTCGTGCATTACAAGCCGCTTCTGGACGCCGCCATCGACTTGGCCGACCACAAACCCGAGTTCTGCGTGGTCTTTCAGCGCGAACAAGAGGTCGCCAAACTGGTCGAAGGGCGCGACTTTTCCTGGCACGGCTTCCAATACGGGGTGAAGCCCGCCGAATGCGTCCCGGTCGAGGGCAACCACCCTGCCTATGTTCTGTATACGTCGGGCACCACCGGCCAGCCCAAGGGCGTCGTGCGGCACACCGCTGGCCATCTGGTCGCGCTGTCCTGGACGATGAAGAACATCTACAAGATCGAGGCGGGCGACCGCTTCTGGGCGGCCTCGGATGTGGGCTGGGTCGTCGGCCACAGCTATATCTGCTATGGCCCGCTGATCGCCGGGGCGACCACCGTGATTTTCGAGGGCAAGCCGGTCGGCACCCCGCATCCGGGCGTGTTCTGGCGCATCATCCAGAACCACCGCATCAAGTCCTTCTTCACCGCCCCCACGGCACTGCGCGCGATCCGGCGTGAGGATCCGAATGGCGAATGGATCCGCCGCTACAAGCTGCACGATCTGCAAGCCCTGTTCCTGGCCGGTGAACGCGCCGATCCCGACACGGTGAAATGGGCGCAGGATCACCTGGGCGTGCCGGTGGTCGATCACTGGTGGCAGACCGAAACCGGCTGGGCGATCGCCGCCAACCCGATCGGGGTCGAGGAACTGCCGACGAAGCTCGGCAGCCCCTCGGTGCCGATGCCGGGCTATGATGTGCAGGTGCTGGATGAGGGTGGCCACCCCGTCAGCCCCGGCACCCTGGGCGCGATCACCATCAAGCTGCCGCTGCCGCCCGGCACCCTGCCGACGCTTTGGGGCGCCGAGGACCGCTTCAAGAAGTCCTATCTGACGCATTTCCCCGGTTACTATGAAACCGGCGATGCGGGTTACATGGACGAGGACGGCTATCTGTACATCATGGCGCGCACCGATGACGTGATCAACGTCGCCGGCCACCGCCTGTCGACCGGCGCGATGGAGGAGGTGCTGGCCAGCCATCCCGACGTTGCCGAATGCGCCGTGATCGGTGTCGCCGACGCGCTGAAGGGCCAGTCGCCGCTAGGCTTTGTGTGCCTGAAGAAAGGCGTGACCACCTCGCCCGAGAAAGTGGCGAAGGATGTCGTGAAACTGGTGCGCGAGCGGATCGGCCCGGTCGCGGCCTTCAAGACGGCTGTGGTCGTCGATCGGCTGCCCAAGACCCGTTCGGGCAAGATCCTGCGGGCCACCATGGTCAAGATCGCGGATGGTGAGACCTACAAGATGCCCGCGACCATCGAGGATCCGGTGGTGCTGGATGAAATCACCGAGGCGCTGAAAACCGTGGGCTACCCCGGCGCGGGGGGCTGAGGCGCGCCCCGCTAGATGGTGAAATCCGCCAAAGTCGCGCCGGTGCGTTCCAGAAGACGCGCCGGCGCCATCGAAAAGATGTGGCGCGGCGTGCCCGCCGCCGCCCAGATCTGATCGAAGGCCATCAGATGCGGGTCGAAAAACGTCGGGATCGGGCCGGGATGACCCAGCGGCGACACGCCGCCGATCGCAAAGCCCGTTTCGGCACGCACCAGATCGGCATCGGCGCGCGACAGCGTCTGGCCCGCAAGCGCGGTTGCCTTGTCGGCGCAGACCCGCTGACCGCCTGCGGTCAGGAACAGCACCACATGGCCGCTGTCCTCGCCGCGAAAGATGATCGACTTGACGATCTGATCGACGCCGCAACCAGCCGCCGCTGCGGCCTCGGCGGCAGTGCGGGCTTGGCCTGCCTCGACAATCGTATCGGCATCACCACCCGCGATCAGGGCGGCGCGCACCCGTTCCAGACTTTTGCTCATGGGGGCCTCGTGGTTTGAGTATTTGAACAAAGCGGAAGTTGCCATTTCCTCTTTGTAAAAATACTCATAGCGGCCTTGCTATCCTGCGCAACCGCCGTCGTTGACCCCTGCTGCGGCCTGCGCCACTGTCCGGCCATGTCGTTTGCATCCCGCCTGACCCGCTGCCCGATTCCCCTTGACCCCGACCGCGCCGCCGAGGCCGTGGTGCTGTTTCCCGACGCCGCGCCCGAGCTGCGCGATCTGATCGCGGGCACCGCCGGGTGCAGCCCCTATCTGGCCGGGCTGATGGCGCGCGAACAGGATTGGGCGCAGGCCGCCCTGGCTGGCGCCCCCGAAGATGCGCTGTCGGATGCGCTGTCGGGCATGGCCGATCTGGGGGCCGAGGATTTGGGCATCGCCCTGCGTCAGGCCAAGCGGCGGGTGGCGCTGCTGGCGGCCTTGGCCGATCTGGGGGGCGTGTGGCCACTGATGCAGGTCACCGGCGCGCTGACCCGGCTGGCCGATACAGCCGTCGATCTGGCGCTGAAGCGGCTGGTCGCGGATGAGATCCGCCGCGGCAAGCTGCCCGGCGCCACGCCCGAGGATGCGGCGACTGCAGGCGGCATGGTCGCGCTTGCGATGGGCAAGCATGGCGCGGGTGAGCTGAACTATTCATCCGACATCGACCTGATCTGTCTGTATGATGAGACCCGCTTCGACCCTGCCGACCAGCCCGAAGCCCGCGCCGCCTTCATCCGCGCCACCCGCAAGATGGCCGCGATGCTGTCGGACCTGACCGGCGAGGGCTATGTCTTTCGCACCGATCTGCGCCTGCGCCCCGATGCCAGCGTCACGCCGGTCTGCATCTCGATGGCGGCGGCGGAACTTTATTATGAATCCGAGGGCCGCACCTGGGAACGCGCCGCCTATATCAAGGCGCGGGCCTGCGCGGGCGATCTGGCCGCCGGGCAGCGGTTCCTGAAGACGCTGACCCCCTTCGTCTGGCGCAAGCATCTGGATTTCGCGGCCATCCAGGACGCCCACGACATGCGCCTGCGCATCCGCGATCACAAGGGGCTGCACGGGCCGCTGACCATCCCCGGCCACAACATGAAGTTGGGCCAGGGCGGCATCCGCGAGATCGAGTTCTTCACCCAGACCCGGCAGTTGATCGCCGGTGGCCGCGACCCCAGCCTGCGCGATCCGACCACCATGGGCGGCCTTTCGGCGCTTGCCGCGCAGGGATGGGTGCCGCCCGAGGTCGCCGCCGAGCTGACCGACCACTATATCCGCCACCGCGACATCGAACATCGCATCCAGATGGTGCATGACCAGCAGACCCATCTGATGCCGACCAGCCCGGACGGGATCGACCGCATCGCCCGGCTGTCGGGCGTGGCCGATACGGCTGCCTTCTGCGCCGATCTGAAGGCCCGGCTGGAACGGGTCGAGACGCTGACCGGCGCGTTTTTCGCCCCGGGTGAGGGCGCCGACCGCCCCGATCTGTCGGACACCGCGCGCCAGATGGTCGAGGGCTGGCGCAGCTATCCCGCGCTGAAATCCGCCCGCGCCCAGGGCATCTTTCGCCGCGTCGAACCCGAGATCCTGCGACGGATGCAGGCCGCCGCCAACCCCGATGAGGCGCTGACCCAGTTCGACGGGTTCCTGCGCGGCCTGCCCGCCGGCGTGCAACTGTTTTCCCTGTTCGAAGCCAACCCCACGCTGATCGACCTGATCGTCGACATCTGCGGCACCGCGCCGGGCCTCGCTGCGCATCTGTCGCGCCATTCCGGCGTGCTGGACGCGGTGATCGGCGGGTCGTTCTTTGCGCCCTGGCCGGGCCTGGCGGGGCTGACCGACAGCCTGGCTGCGACGATGGCCGCCGCCCCCGATTACGAGGCGCGCCTGGTCGCCGCCCGCCGTTGGGCGAAGGAATGGCACTTTCGCATCGGCGTGCATCACCTGCGCGGGCTGATCGACGCGGCCGAGGCCGCGAAACATTACGCCGATCTGGCGGGCGCGGTGATCGCGGCGATCTGGCCCGAAACCTGTGCCGATTTCGCCGCCAAGCATGGGCCGCTGCCGGGGCAGGGCGCGGTCGTCCTGGGCATGGGCAGCCTGGGGGCCGAACGGCTGAATGCCCAGTCCGACCTTGACCTTCTGGTGATCTATGATGCCGAGGGCGTCGAGATGTCGGATGGCCGCCGTCCGCTGGCCACCCGCACCTATTACGCCCGGCTGACGCAGGCCCTGGTGACCGCACTGTCGGCGCCCATGTCCGAGGGGCGGCTTTATGAGGTCGACATGCGCCTGCGGCCCTCGGGCCGGGCCGGGCCGGTCGCGGTCAGCGTGCAGGCCTTCCGCAGCTATCAGATGGACGAGGCCTGGACATGGGAGCATCTGGCACTGACCCGCGCCCGCCCCGTGGCGGGCAATCCCGCCATCGCCGATGCGATCGAGGCGATCCGGCGTGAGGTTCTGGCCGCCAAGGGGCAGGGCGCGCAGGTCATGGCCGACCTTGCCGACATGCGCGCCCGCATCTTTGCCGCCAAGGCCCCCGATGGCGCATGGGAGGCGAAGATCGGCCCCGGTCGTCTGCAAGACATTGAACTGCTTGCGCAAAGTTTCGCGCTTCGCGCCGGTGATCCGGCCCGCCGGGTTGAGCCGCAACTGCGCGCAGGCCCGCGCGCCGGGCTGATCGACAAGGCCCAGGCCGACCGGCTGGCCAGTGCCTATCGGCTGCTGTGGCGGCTGCAAGCGGGGGGGCGGCTGCTGACCGACCGGCCGCTGGACATGGATGCCATCGGCCAGGGCGGGCGCGATTTCCTGCTGCGCGAAGCGGGCGCGGCCAGCCTTGATGCGCTTGCCGCCCAGCTTGATCAGATCACCGCCGATGTCGCCGCCATCGTCGAGACCCATTTGCCAAAGGTGCAAGATGTCCCTGCCGCCTGACTTGATCGAGGCCGACCCCAAGGGGCTGATCCGCGAAAGCTACCGGATCGAGGGTATCAGCGACGCCGAATGCCGGTCGATCTTTCTGGATTGGGCGCTGTCGCTGCCCGCCGGACTGCCGCCGCAGCGCGCGCTGTCGCGGCTGATCATGGCATATGGTCTTGGCCCGGATCATCCGATGACGGCTATCCTCTATGAGGGGCTGGCCGATCCTGCGCCTGCGACCCCGCCCAAACGTCGGGGCGGGGCGCGGGCGCGGCGCGACTAGCGCGTGACGGTGCCCTTGATGCGCACCGTCACCGGGCCTTGGCGGGTCGTATGGACCAGCTTGCCCTTGCCCAGCTTCGGCGCCGTGCCCAACCCGTCCCAGGCGCGCACCACACCCTTTGGCCCTGACAGAAACAGGGTCAGCCCGCAGCCGCCCGACCCGCAACTGACGGTCGCGCCGTTGCAGCCGACCTCGCCCCTGTCGATCACATAGTCGGGCTGGCCATCGCCATTGGCATCGCCTGCAAGCACCGCCGCTGGACCCGGCCCTTGCGGCCCACCACCCATGTCGCGGCACAGTGCCGCCTCCTTCTTGAGCGCGTCGCGCACCGGCGCAGGCAACGCCTCGGCCCATGCCGCGCCCGCCCCGCCCAGAGCAAGCAGCCCCGCCATGATCCATGTTTTCATGCTGAAATCCCCGGATGATAAAACGCGATCATCATGAGGACCGCCGGGCCAAGCCGCAACTCTGCCCCTTCTTTCTTGCCCAAATACGCCGGGGGGCGCGGGGGGCAGCGCTCCCCGTCTGCGGGCTTAACCCAGGGCTGCCGCCGCCTTGGCGCGGGCGGCGATCGCGTCCCAGTTTCCGGCCGCGACATCGGCATCCGGGGCAATCCAGCTTCCGCCGACACAGGCGACATTGCTCAGCGCCAGATAGTCGGGGGCGGTCGCCTCGGTGATGCCGCCGGTCGGGCAGAAGCTGATCTGCGGCAACGGGCCGCCCAGGGATTTCAACAGGTTGCGCCCACCCACGGCCTCGGCCGGGAACAGCTTCAGCATGTCGAACCCCTGTTCCAGCAGCGCCATCGCCTCGGATGCGGTGGCGGCACCCGGCAACAGCGGCAGGCCGAACTCGACACAGGCGCCGATCAGCGCGGGCGTCGCGCCGGGGCTGACGCCAAAGCGCGCCCCGGCATTCTTGGCGGCACGCACATCGGCGGGGGTCAGTAGCGTTCCCGCCCCGACGACACCGCCCGGCACGGCGGCCATGGCGCGGATCGCGTCCAGCGCGGCGGGGGTGCGCAGGGTTACCTCCAGCGCGGGCAGGCCGCCTGCGACCAAAGCGCGGGCCAGACCTTCGGCGCGACCCGCGTCCTTGACCACCAGCACCGGCACCACCGGGGCCAGGGCGCAGATGCGGCGGGTTTCCTGGGATTGCTGGGCAGGGGTCATCGTCATCTCCTGTTCTGTCAGACTAGCCGCGACGGCGGCCACGGCGTTCGCGCGCAGGCCCCGCGGGATCGTCGCCGGTCCCGTCCGAGGCGCTGCTGAACCCGCCCAGACGTTCGGAGATATCCTCAAGGCTGGGGCGCGGCCCGCGCGGGCGGGTCTCCAGCGCCTCGCGCATGGCGCGCAGATGCACCGGCATGGTGCCGCAGCAGCCGCCGATGATCCGCACCCCGGCATCACGCGCGAGGCACGCATAATCGCCCATCAGTTCGGGCGTGCCGTCATAATGGATCGCGCCGTCCTGATATTTGGGGATCCCGGCATTGCCCTTGGCGATGATCGGGCGTTCGGTCCCGGCCGCGACAAAGCCCAGAACGGTGCGCATCAGATCGGATGCGCCGACGCCGCAATTCGCGCCAAAGGCGATCGGCGGGTTCGGCAGCTTTTCCACCAAGGCCGCCAGATCGGCCGAGGTCACGCCCATCATGGTGCGCCCGGCAGTGTCAAAGCTCATGGTGCCGCACCAGGGCAGACCGGCGCGGGCAAAGGCTTCGGCGGCGGCGCGGTATTCCTCGGGGGCGCTGATGGTCTCGACCCAGGCAACATCGACGCCGCCCGCCTTCAGCCCCTCGGCCTGTTCGTGAAACATCTCGACCGCGATTTCATGGGTCAGGCTGCCCATCGGGGCCATGATCTCGCCGGTCGGGCCGACCGATCCGGCGACGATCACCGGGCGACCGGCGGCGTCCGCCACTTCGCGCGCCAGTTCCGCACCGACCCGGTTCAGCTCATGCACGCGGGACTGGGCGTTGTGCAGCTTCAACCGGCTGGCATTGCCGCCAAAGGTGTTGGTCAGAAACAGGTCCGACCCGGCATCGACCGCGCCGCGATAGAGGGCGCGAATGTTGTCGGGCTGATCGGTGTTCCACAGCTCTGGCGGCTCGCCCGAGGACAGGCCCATGTTGAACAGGTTGGTGCCGGTGGCGCCATCGGCCAGCAGCCAGTCGCGTTCAGCCAGAAGGCGGGTCAGGGCGTCGGACATCGCAGAATCCTTTTTGCGGCAAATCGGCCATTCCCCGGCCATTTCGCATGATGCGCGCGCCGCCGCAAAGGAAAAGCGCCCGGTGGGTGGCCGGGCGCCGGTCGTTCACCTGTGCCCTGATCAGACTTCCGCGATGATCTGCTGGCGCGCCGTTGCGCGCAGTTCGGCCATCTTGGCGCGGATCGTGGCCGCGTCGGCCTTGCCCTCCAGATCGAAGGACACCTTGCGGAACACGTCCTCATCCCCGGCTTCCTCGAAATCCGAGGCGACGACCGCCTTGGCGTATTCCGCCCGCGCATCGCCCGTCTTGCCCAAGAGATCGGCCGCCCATTCGCCCAGCAGGCGGTTGCGGCGTGCCTCGGCCTTGAAGCGCAGTTCCTCATCATGGGCAAACTTGGCTTCGTATGCGTGTTCGCGTTCGTCGAAGGTGGTCATCTGGGCCCCCTGAATTGATCCCGTGGCGCGGTGCGCCTGTCCCCGATATGCCCCCGGCTTGGGCGCAGGGCAAGGCTTTGGCAGCGCAATCAGCGCCGTTAACCATGAAAAAAGCCGCGCCCGCCCCGGCGCGGGCGGGGTGCGCCGCCTTGCCCGGCGCGTGTTCCTGGCCTATAGGGGCGGAAAAGGCCTTTGGGTGCGGCGCAGGTCCGGCCCAGGCCCACGGCCGAAAGGGAAACGCATGGCACCGCGGCGCAAGAAGGTCTACGAAGGCAAGGCCAAGATCCTGTATGAGGGCACCGAACCGGGCACCCTGATCCAGTATTTCAAGGATGACGCGACCGCCGGCAACGGCGCGAAAAAGGAAGTGTTCGAGGGCAAGGGCGTCCTGAACAACCGCCTGTCCGAGTTCTTCATGACCGGCCTTGGCCATGTCGGCATCCCCACCCATTTCGTGCGGCGCCTGAACATGCGCGAGCAGCTGATCCGCCAGGTCGAGATCATCCCGCTTGAGGTGATCGTGCGCAACTTTGCCGCGGGCAGCATCGCCAAGCGCCTGGGGCTTGAGGAAGGCACACCGCTGCCGCGCCCGATCGTCGAATACAGCTTCAAGAACGACGAACTGGGCGACCCTTTCGTGTCCGAGGAATACATCATCGCCTTCGGCTGGGCCGCCCAGCAGGATCTGGATGACATCGTGGCCCTGGCCTTGCGCGTCAACGACTTCCTGTCCGGCGTGTTCTATGGCGCGGGGATCAAGCTGATCGATTTCAAGATCGAGATCGGCCGCATCTGGGATGGTGATTTCATGCGCCTTATCGTCGCGGACGAAATCAGCCCCGACAGCTGCCGGCTGTGGGATCTGAAAACCGGGCAGAAGCTGGACAAGGACGTGTTCCGCCGCGATCTGGGCAGCCTGACCGACGCCTATACCGAGGTCGCCCGCCGCCTGGGGCTGATGCCCGAAAACCCGGCCCCGACCAAGCCGACCTTGATCAATTGAAAGGACGCCCGATGAAAGCCCGTGTCACCGTGATGCTGAAAGATGGCGTGCTGGACCCCCAGGGCGAAGCCGTGCGCCATGCGCTTGGCACCCTGGGTTTTGCCGGGGTTGGCGGCGTGCGTCAGGGCAAGCTGATCGAGCTGGACCTGGCCGGCGACGACCGCGCCCGGGCCGAAGCCGATGTGAAGGCGATGTGCGAAAAGCTGCTGGCCAATACAGTGATCGAGAAATACCAGGTCGAGATCATTTAGGGATCAGGCCCGATGCCGATGCGCGCCGCCCCCACCGGGCGGCGTTCGCGTATCTGTCAGCCGCGCGCGCCGCGAAACAGCGCATCGACCGCATCCAGAAAGCGGCGGCGGATGTCGGGCGTTTCCATCAGCAATTCATGCCGCGCGCCTTGATAGGGGACCAGCCGCCCCTCGGGCCAGTTGCGCATCCGGTCGCGGATCGCCTGCGGGGCGATCACCGCCTCATCGGTGCCAAGGCCGGTCAGGGCGGGCAGGTCCGGGCTGGGCAGGGCGGCAAGCGCGCGGCATTCAGCCAGGGCTTCGGCCACCCAGGTCAGGGTCGGGCCGCCCAGCACCAGATCGGGGCGGGCGGTGGCGTGATCGCGAAGCCGTTGGAACTGCGCTTGGTCGCTGGTCAGCGGGTTGGCGGCGTAATCGGTGGTCAGCACCAGCGTCTGCCGTGACGATCCCGGCACGATCGCCCCACCCATTCGCAGCAGCCGCCCGGTTCCGGCGATGGCGCGGGCCGCAACCTGTGGCAGCGCGCCCAGGTCGATCCCCCACATCGGCGCCGAAAACGCCGCCGCCTGCACCGGCAGCCCGTTCAGCAGCGCCCGCAGCGCAATCGCGCCGCCCATCGAATGCGCCAGCACGAACCACGGGCGCGGCAGGTCGCGGGCGCGGGCATGGCCGATCAGCGCCGCCACATCGCGCTGATAATCGGCAAAGCGGGTGACATGGCCGGGTTCGGGCCGCGCCAGCAGCCGGTCCGACAGGCCCTGGCCGCGCCAGTCGATTACCGCCACATGATAGCCGCGTTCGGCCAGATCGGCGGCGGTGGGGCCGTATTTCTCGATGTATTCGGTGCGGCCGGGGAACAGCAGCACGGTGCCGCGCGCCCCCCGGCCAAGCCATTCGGCGACGCGCAGCCGCACCCCGTCATCGGCGCGCAGCCAAGCCGCGCGCCCGGTCGGGGCCGCATCCGACGCCGCCAGATCCAGATCCAGCGGCGCCGCCTGATGGCTGTCGCCCGGCCTCGTCATCGGCGTTACGACAGCGCCGCGCCCAGTTTCATCGCCAGCCCCATCGAGCCGTCGATCTTCAGCCGCCCGGTCATGAAGGCCATGGTCGGGTTGATGTCGCCGTCCAGGATGCCTTTGAACGTGTCGGCATCGGCGGTCATGGTCACGTCGGCTTCCTCATCGCCGGCGCGCACACCGGTCGAATCGGCCATGATCGCGCCCTCGCCGGGGATGACGAACTTGGCGCGGTCGGAAAAGCTGGTGCCCAGTTTGGCGTTCAGGGCCGTCACGGCCTGGTCGATCACGTCGCTCATGTGTTTCCTCCACGGGAATGCTGTCAGGATGCTGGCGGTGGGCCGGCATCCGGGTTACGCTGTCGAATATGGGCAGGCGGGCGCGAAATCTCAAACGGATCGTTGCGGCAATTTTCGTGATTGGCGCGTTTTCGGCTGCTGCGCGGGCGGATGACCAACTGGCCGCGCTTTATGCCGAACTGGCCGATCCGGCCAACCCCGGGTGGTCGCGCGCCGAATCCGACATTCTGCGGGCCTGGTCGCAATCGGGGTCGGCCGCGATGGACCTGCTGCTGAAACGCGGTGAGGCCGCGCTGGATCAGGGCGACACCGCCCAGGCGATCCAGCACCTGACCGCGCTGACCGATCACGCCCCCGATTTCGCGGGCGGCTGGGCGGCGCGGGCGGCGGCCTTTTATCTGGCGGGCCAGCCCGGCCCGGCGATTGACGATGCCGCCCAGGCGCTGCGGCTGGAACCCCATCACTTTGCCGTCCTGACCCTGCTGGGCACGATATTCGACGAGATGGGCGAAACCGACCGGGCGGTGGCCGCGTTTGATGCCAGTCTGGCGATCCATCCGCACCAGCAAGAGGCCATTGACGCCCGTGCCCGCCTGCGCCAAGTCCGCGACGGGATCGCGCTGTAAGAAGGTTCCCCCATGTCCCGCATCGCGGCCGTTCTTGGCCCGACCAATACCGGCAAGACCCATTACGCCATCGACCGGATGCTGGGCCATCGCACCGGTGTCATCGGCCTGCCCCTGCGCCTGCTTGCGCGTGAGGTCTATGACCGCATCGTCAAGGCGCGTGGCCCCTCGGTCGTGGCACTTGTGACGGGCGAGGAACGCATCATCCCCGACCGCGTGCAATACTGGGTCGCCACGACTGAGGCGATGCCCGCCGACATCGGCGCCGATTTCGTCGCGGTGGACGAGATCCAGTTATGCGGCGACCCCGACCGGGGCCATGTCTTCACCGACCGCCTGCTGCGGGCGCGGGGCCGGGTGGAAACCCTGTTCATGGGCTCCGAGGTGATGCGCGGCGCGATTGCCGCCCTGATCCCCGGCGTGCAGTTCATCCGGCGCGAGCGGTTCTCGACCCTGACCTATACCGGGTCGAAAAAGACCAGCCGGATGCCCGCGCGGTCGGCCATCGTCGGCTTCAGCGTTGATAACGTCTATGCCAATGCCGAACTGATCCGCCGTCAACGCGGCGGCTGCGCGGTGGTGATGGGCGCCTTGTCGCCCCGCACCCGCAACGCGCAGGTGGCGCTTTACCAGAATGGCGATGTGGACTTTCTGGTGGCGACCGACGCGATCGGCATGGGGCTGAATCTGGACATCAACCATGTCGCCTTTTCGGCGCTGGAGAAGTTCGACGGCCGCCGGATGCGCCCGCTGTTCCCGCATGAGATGGGCCAGATCGCGGGCCGGGCCGGGCGGCATCTGGACAACGGCACCTTCGGCGTGACCGGTGAGGCCCCGCCTCTGGATCCCGAACTGGCCGAGGCGCTGGAAAACCACCGCTTCGCGCCGATCCGGCGCCTGATGTGGCGCAACCCCGATCTGGATTTCGGCAATCCCGAACGGCTGATCGCCAGCCTGGAACTGCCGCCGCAATCCGAATGGCTGACCCGTGGGCGCGAGGCCGACGATCTGGCCGCGCTCAAGGCGCTTGCCGCCGACCCCGAGACGCGCGACCGCATCCACGGGCCGCGCGATGTGCGGCTTTTGTGGGATGTCTGTCAGGTGCCGGACTTCCGGTCGATCAGCGCGGGCGAACATTCCAGCCTGCTGCGGCGGCTGTTCGACTTTCTGCATGGCGGCGGACGGGTGCCCGATGACTGGCTGGCCGCGCAGATCGCCCGCATCGACCGCACCGAGGGCGACATCGACACCCTGTCCAAGCGATTGGCGTTTATCCGCACATGGACCTATGTCGCGCAGCGCACCGGCTGGGTCAGCGATGAAAGCCATTGGCGCGGAGAGACTCGCGCGGTAGAAGACCGCCTGTCGGATGCGCTTCATGCCGCGCTGACCCAACGATTTGTCGACCGGCGCACCTCGGTGCTGTTGCGCCGGCTGAAACAGAAGGAGACCCTCGTGGCCGAGGTGAACGATAAGGGCGAAGTCAGCGTCGAGGGCGAATTCGCCGGACGGCTGGAGGGGTTCCGCTTCCGTCAGGACGCGACGCAGACCGCAGATGAAAGCCGCACCCTGGCGCGCGCCGCCTATGAGGCGCTGCGCCCCGAGTTCAGCCTGCGGGCGGACCGGTTCTATAACGCGCCCGACACGGAAATGGATTTCACCGAACAGGGCGGCCTGATGTGGGGCAGCGCGGCGGTCGGCAAGCTGGTCAAGGGCGCCGACCCGATGCGCCCCCAGGTCGAGGCGTTCGTGGATGAGGAAGCCGGCGCCGACGTGGCCGAAAAGGTCAAGCGCCGCTTGCAGCATTTCATCGACCGCAAGGTGGCGACCCTGTTTGAGCCGCTGACCAAGATGGGCGCCGATGAGGCGCTGACCGGTCTGGCGCGCGGCTTTGCCTTCCGGCTGACCGAGGCCTTGGGGATCATCCCCCGCGCCGAGGTCGCCGCCGAGGTCAAGGATCTGGATCAGGAGGCCCGCGGCGCGCTGCGCAAGCATGGCGTGCGGTTCGGCCAATACACGATCTTCCTGCCTGCGCTGCTGAAGCCCGCGCCGACCCGGCTGCGACTGGTGCTGGCCTCGCTGTTTGCGGGGGCCGACGTGTTCCCCGAAAGCCCGCCGCCCGGTCTGGTGACGATCCCCAATGTCGCTGATGCCGACCGGCGCGCCTATACCTTGTCGGGCTATTTCCCGGCCGGCGCGCGCGCGATCCGCATCGACATGCTGGAACGGCTGGCCGATCAGCTGCGCCTGCAAGACAGCCGCGCCGGGTTCGAGGCGACGGCGGACATGCTGTCGATCACTGGCATGACGCATGAGCAGTTCGCGGACCTGATGGAGGGTCTGGGCTACCGCGCCGAACAGGGCGAGCGCGACAAGGTCGTGCGCGCCCCCGAGGCCAAGGACGCGCCCAAGGTCGAGGAAACCGCCGAAGCCATTGCCGAGGCTGCGCAGCGCGAAGCCGAGGAAAAGGCCCGCGCCTTTGCCGAATCCATCGAAAAGCCCGCCGATGACGCGGCCGAGGGTGCCGCACCCGCTGCCGATCCCGCTGCCGAGGCGCCCGAGGTGGGACAGGCCGCGCCGGAACGCGAAACCTTCTGGACCTTTACCTGGGCCCCCAAGCCCCGCCACGCGCCGCGCGGCGATAACGCCGGTCGCGGCCCACGCGGCCCGCGCCGCGACACGGCCCCCGCCGAGGGCGAGCGCCCGGCGCGCGAGGGTGGCAAGCCCCGCCGTGAAGGTGGACATCGTGAGAGCGGCGACCGTGAGGGTGGCAAGCCGCGCCGTGATGGCGAGGGCAAGCCCGCGCGCAAGGGTGGCAAGCCCGGCGGCAAGTTCGACGGCAAGGGCGGCAAGCCCGCGCGCGAGGATCGCCCCCGCGCCTTCGAGGCCCATCCGCCGCGCAAGGAAAAGGCCATCGATCCCGACAGCCCCTTTGCGGTGCTGGCGGCGCTGAAAGGCAAGTCCTAGGCCCTTGAGCGACGACACGATCCGGCTGGACAAGTGGCTGTGGCAGGCGCGGTTCGCCAAGACCCGCAGCCTGGCGCAGGCCCTGATCGAGGGCGGCAAGGCGCGCGTCAATGGCGCGCCCTGCCTGAAGCCGGGGCGCGCCATCCGCCCCGGCGACGTCCTGACCCTGCGGCTGGACGGCGGCGTGCAGGTGCTGACCGTGATCGCATCGGGCAGCCGACGCGGCCCCGCCACCGAGGCAGCGACGCTTTACCGCATCCATGATGACCCATTGGGCGGGGTTGAATGATCCGCCCCGTCGGAATAGGTAGGTCGGCGGAACATCAATCCAGCGGACACGTGCCATGACCTATGTCGTCACCGAAAACTGCATCGCCTGCAAATACACCGATTGTGTCGAGGTGTGCCCGGTCGATTGCTTTTATGAAGGCGAAAACACGCTGGTGATCCATCCCGACGAATGCATCGACTGCGGCGTCTGCGAACCCGAATGCCCCGCCGATGCGATCCGCCCGGATACCGAACCCGACATGGAAAAATGGGTCGAGTTCAACCGCAAATATGCCGAGCTTTGGCCGGTCATCACCCGCAAGAAAGACCCGCTGCCGGGCTATGAGGCCCGCGACGGTGAAGCCGGGAAGATGGAGAAATACTTCAGCCCGAACCCCGGCGAGGGCGATTGATCCGCCCCCGGTGCGGTGATTCGCAGCCCTGAAGGCGCGTGCTTGCGCGCTTTCATGCGCGGTTGTCCGGCATAACCCATTGATCTGACAGGATCACAGCATCGTGCCGCGGCGCGGCGCTTTGAATGGGTGTAATTTTGTGCTACAGTCATGTGACAAAGAATGGGCCGCTGCCCGCGTGGCCTGCCCGCCACGCCGCCACATTGCTGAACAGATCCGCCCGCGGCGTCACAACCGCGACGGGTTTTTTCGGTCCCTGTGGCAAGGTCAGACCCGGTAACGAGGATGTCTGAAAGCATGACCAAGACCAAGAAGACCGACTTTCGCCCGAACGATTTCGTGGTCTACCCGGCGCATGGCGTCGGCCGCATCGTCTCGATCGAGGAGCAGGAAGTCGTCGGCCACAAGCTTGAGCTGTTCGTGATCTCGTTTGAAAAGGACAAGATGACGCTGCGGGTGCCGACCGCCAAGGCGACCTCGATCGGGATGCGGCAATTGTCCTCGCCCGAGGTGGTGGACCGCGCCTTTGAAACGCTGAAGGGCAAGGCCCGCGTCAAGCGCGCGATGTGGTCGCGCCGGGCGCAGGAATATGAACAGAAGATCAATTCCGGCGATCTGGTGGCCATTGCCGAGGTGGTGCGCGACCTGCACCGCAATGACGATCAGCGCGAGCAATCCTATTCCGAACGCCAGCTGTATGAGGCCGCGCTGGACCGGCTGACCCGCGAAGTGGCCGCCGTTTCCGGCACCGATGAGGCCGGGGCGCAGCAGCGTGTCGACAGCGTGCTGACTGCGCGCGCCGCCTGAACTGGCGGACCGGGTGACGCGAACAGGGGGGCCTTGGCCCCCCTTTTGCTATCGTCCGCCCAGCAGGCGCAGCGCCACCAGTTGCCCCCGGCGCTGATACAGCATTTCGCCATCGCTGATCTGTACCACCGTGCCGCCGTCAAAGCGGTCGCCCAGCTTGACCTTGCTGATCCGCCCGTTCGAGGCGCGGATCAGCGCGCGCTTGCTGTTGCCCGCGCCGAAGGTGCCGATCAGCGTGGTGCGGCGCATGTCCAGTTGCCGCGACTGCGTGGCCTGTCGCGCGACACCTGCGGCCGTCGGGCCGGCGGCGACGGGGCCGACCGGCTCTGGCTCGTTATCCTGGAAATTGTCCAGACCCAGCGATGAGCGACCGCCGTGCTGGAACCGGGGCTGGGCGGCGCTTGCCGTCCGCTGCGCCTCGCGCGCGGCGGCGGCTTCGGCCTCGGCCTGCGCCCGTGCGGCGGCCTGCGCCTGTGCCTGTGCCTGGGCCTGTGCCTGCGCCTGGGCGCGGGCCTGTGCCTCGGCCTGGGCCTGGGCGGCGGCGGCGGCCGCGGCGGCCTGTGCCTGTGCCTGGGCTGCGGCTTGCGCCTGGGCTGCCGCCTGGGCCTGGGCTGCGGCCTGCGCTGCCGCCTGCGTTTGCGCCGCGGCGGCCTGCGCCTGCGATGCGGCCTGTTCGGCGGCCTGCGCTTCGGCCAGGGCCTGATTGACGGCGCTGCTGGCCACGGCGGATGTCGTGGCTGCCGCCGCCACGGCCAGGCTGCCGGGCCGCTTGCGGGGGCGGGGCGAGGGCGCGCCAGGCGTGGGCGCAGGATTGCCGGCCATCGCCTCGCTCAGCGCGGCGGTGACATCGGCGGCGGGGGCGGCGGCCGGGGCGGTCGCGGCCATGTTGCCGGGGCGTTTGCGCGGGCGCGGGCCGGGGCCGGCCTGCGGTGCCGCCTGCGCGGTGCTGGCACGGGCCGGCGGCGCGGGATCGGCGCTTGCCGCAGAGGCCGCTGCACCGGGCCGATGCCGGGGCCGGGGCGAGGCCCCCGCCGGTTCGTCCGACCCTTCTGATTGCGGCAGCGCCTCGGGCACAACATCCACAGGCGGCGAGACCAGCGGCCAGGGCAGTTCTTGCGGCGCGGGTTCGACCCCGGCGGCCTCGGCAGCCGCGCGGATCACCGAATCCGGGCGCGAGGGCGGGGCGTTTTCGGGCCGCCCGGCGATCAGCAGATAGCCATCGGGCGTCATCACGCCTTCGGGCGTCGGCACGATCTGGCCGCTGGCGTCCAGCCGCCCGATCTGGCTGGGCGGGATCGCGGCGGGCAATTGGCTGGGCGGCGCATCGGCCTGCGGCTGGGCGGCGGGGGCGGGTGTCGCGGGCGTCGGCTCGTCACTCGGGCGCGCACCGGGGGGCAGCGCAGGGGCCGGGGCCGAGTCCGGTCGCGCCTCGGCCGCTTCGGGGGGCGCGGCTGTGACCGGCGCAGCCATCGGGGCCGCTGTTGGGGCCGTCGTCGGGGGGGCGGGTGCGGCGCTCGCCTCATCCGGCTGGATCGGGGCGGGGTCCGGGTCGCGCAGATACAGCGCCCACAGCGCCGCAAGCACCAGCAGCAGCGCGCCGATCACCCCCAGCGTCAGCGCATTGCGCTGGCGCGGCGCGCGGGCGCGGGCCTGCGGCACGTCAAGATCAGCCGAAACCGGCCGCGCCGCGCGCGGGCGGGCGACCTCATGAAAGCGCGCGCTATCGCCCAGGTCTGTCTCGGATTCGGGCAGCGCCGCGCGCGGCAGATCGGGCGGCGGCAGATCCCCGGGGATCGCCAGGCCGGGCGCGTTCACGCCGGTCGGCGCGGGCGGATGCGGCAGGGCGATGACCTGCGCCGAGGCTTGCGGCGCGACAGGTGCAGCGACGGGTGCAGCGACGGGCGCCTCGGCAGACAAGTCCGCAGGCGGGGGCGCACCTGCCGTCTGATCGGCAGCATCGCGATCTTCGGCAGGCGCGGGGTCGGGATCCACCGGCGACGGGGCAGGATCATCCTGAGGTGCGGGCGGCGCGGCCTCGGCTTCGGCAAAGTCGAAGGCGGCTTGGGATGTCGGCACCGGCTCGGTGGCTGCGGGCGCGCCCTCGGTGGCCTCGGTCAGATTGCCGCCGCCGAAATCGGGCAGGCGAGGAAAGGCGGTGCCCTGCGGCAAGGCGGCGAAACCGGCGACGCCAAAGCCATTGGCGCGGGCAAAGGATGCGGCCTCGGCCAGGGTCTCGCGCGCGACGGCGGCCAGCACCAGGCTTCCGTCATCCAGCGCCGTCCAGTCATGGGCCAGGTCGTCCGGTTCATAGACGGTCATGCCGATCAGCGCCTGCGCCGCCCGCGCCGCCGGATCGGCGGGCAGATCGCGGGCCGCCCCGCGCGGCAGATCACCCGGCGCGGGCAGGTGGCGATAGGCGACATGGCTGGCGGGCAGCATCAACAGGCAGGGCGCACCGGCCAGCCGGTCGCGCATCCGCGCAAGGCCGGGGCCAAGCGCCGCCTCATCGGCCAGCGGCACACTGTCCAGCACGTCCCAATCCAAGGCCCCGCCCTGCAACAGCACGATGGCATCCTCGGTGAAATGCAGGGCATGGGTCGTTGTCATCACGCGGCCTTGATCGGGGTGAATCGGCCGGGGCCGATCCATCTATGGGGGGTGCATAGCGGGGGATACCGCAGATTTGGGGTCAGTAAAAGCCTTGCCCGCCCGCTTTGGCGGATCGTGATCGGCGCTGCGGCCACGACAACGTGTGTTGCGCCCGGACCCGCCCGCGCCATGATCGGGGCGCGCACCACTGATGAGGACCACCATGACCCGAACCCAGACCAAGCGCCGCCTGTCCGGCCTGACCCCGCTGGCCGCGCTGCTGGCCGCGCTGAGCGCCGCCCCCGCGATGGCCCAGGACCAGCCCACGGCCGCAGCGCCCGCCCCCGCCCATGTGATCGTCACCGGCACCGGCCGCGCCGATCTGAACCCCGACATGGCCCAGATGATGCTGGGCGTGACCGAACGCGGCGAGACGGCGCAGGCCGCGCTGACCGCCAATTCCGACCGCATGGCCCGCGTGCTGGAGGCGCTGCGTGCCGCCGGGGTCGAGGATCGCGACCTTCAGACCTCGGGTCTGACGGTGGGGCCGCAGTTCGATTACTCGACCGAGAACGCGCCGCCAACACTGGTCGGCTATATCGCGCAGAACATGGTCAGCGTGCGACTGCGCGATCTGGATAACCTTGGCGCGGTGCTGGACGGGGTGATGGCCGCCGGGGCCACCGATTTCAACGGCCTGACCTATGGCCTGCAAGACATGCGCCCGGCCGAGGATGCCGCGCGCCGCGATGCCGTGGCCCAGGCCCGCGCGAGCGCGACACTTTATGCCGCCGAACTGGGCATGACCCTTGGCCCGGTGCGCACGATCAGCGAGATGCCGATCGCCGCCGCGCCGCAGCCGGTCGAGATGCGCGCCTATGGCGCGGCCAAGGGCGGGGCCGATGCGGCGCTGCAACCGGGTGAGGTCTCGGTCACGACCCAGGTGACGGTCGAATATCAGCTTCTGCCCTGAACGGATGGGCGGCGGGGTCGCCCGCCGCCCGTTCGCTTATCCCGCCGCCTTCAGCGCCTGATCCAGGTCGGCGATCAGATCGGCGGGATCCTCGATCCCGATCGACAGGCGCACGACATCGGGGCTGGCACCGGCCGCGCGCTGCTGGTCGGGGGACAACTGGCGGTGCGTCGTCGATGCCGAATGGATCACCAGCGACCGCGTATCGCCCAGGTTCGCCACATGGCTGAACAGCTTCAGCGCGCCGACGAACCTGACGCAGCCCTCATACCCGGCCTTCAGGCCAAAGGTGAACAGCGCCCCCGCGCCCTTGGGGCAATACCGGGTCGCGCGCGCGTGCCAGGCCGAGCCGGGCAGCCCGGCCCAGGTGACATGGCTGACGGCGGGATGCTTTTCCAGCCATTCCGCCACCACCTTGGCATTGGCGATGTGCTTGTCCATCCGCAGCGACAGCGTTTCGACCCCCATCAGCGTGTAATGCGCCGCCTGCGGGTTCATCGTCATGCCCAGATCGCGCAGGCCGATGGCGATGCCGTGGAAGGTGAAGGCAAGGGCGCCGAAGGTCTCGTGAAAGCGCAGGCCGTGATAGGCGGGTTCGGGGGCCGACAGGCTGGGGAACTTGTCGCTGGCCGACCAGTCGAACCGGCCGCTGTCGATCACCACGCCGCCGGTGACCGTGCCATTGCCGGTCAGGTATTTGGTCAGCGAATGCACCACCAGCGTCGCGCCATGGTCGATCGGGCGGCACAGATAGGGGGTGGCCAGCGTGTTGTCGACGATCAGCGGGATGCCCGCGCCATCGGCAATCGCGGCAATCGCCTGAAGATCGGTGACATAGCCGCCGGGATTGCTGATCGATTCACAGAAGATCGCGCGGGTGTCGTCGTCGATGGCCGCCTTGACCGCATCCAGATCGTCGAAATCGACAAAGGTGCAGCCCCAGCCGAAGCGCTTGATGGTCTGGCTGAACTGGGTGATCGTGCCGCCATAAAGCCGGGTCGAGGCGACGATATTGCGTCCCGGTGCCATCAGCGGGAACAGCGCCATGATCTGCGCCGCGTGACCCGAGGAACAGCAGACCGCACCCGCGCCGCCCTCAAGCGCCGCCAGCCGCGATTGCAGCGCGGCGACGGTCGGGTTGGTCAGTCGCGAATAGATATAGCCGACCTCTTGCAGGTTGAACAAAGCCGCAGCGTGATCGGCATCGCGGAACACATAGGCGGTGGTCTGATAGATCGGCACCTGGCGCGCGCCGGTTGCCGGATCGGGCGCCGCCCCGGCATGGATCAGTTGCGTGTCGAAATGCAGGTCATTGGTCATGGCACGTCCCCTTTGGTCGCGCCCAGACTAGGCCCGCGCCCTGCGCCACGCAATCGCCTTGGCGCGCCTCAGCGCAGCCAAAGCCCCTTGTCCTTCAGCGCATTGCGGATCGCGCGTTCCTTGCGCGGCAGATTGGCGCGGTCGAACATCGGGCGGATCTTCTTCTGGCCCTGACCTTGCAGGACCAGACGGCGGATTGGCTCGAACTCGCGCAGGATGCGGCGGGCGGGCTGGGCGGTGGCGACCTGTTCCAGCACCGCGACCGCGCGGTCGCTTTCGCGGGCGTAAAGCAGCGGGAACAGCCGGTAATGGCAGGTGACATCGCCGTCCAGCCCGTCCAGCTCCGGCCCCGGACGCCCGCCGCCGAAGCTGGCGATGACCAAGGGCAGCGCGATCTGATCCAGCCAGGGCCACAGCGACTGGCTGGCCAGTTCATCCGGCGTGTCGTCGCGGATCGAGGTGGCGTAATCGGTGAAGCGGCGATGAAAGGCGGGCGCATCATTGCCGAAGAACCAGCCGGCATTGAAGTAAAGGAAGCGTTCCCAATGATCCTCGGGCTGGCTGCGATCCAGCGTCGCCTCGATATCCAGGCCGAAGCGGTCATACAGCGATTTCCAGATGCCGTGATGATCGGGGCCGTAAAGCGGCGGATCGGGCCAGGTCGCCTCGCGCCGCATCGAGGCGGCGGGGCGCGTGAAATCGAACGGCACCGCGCCCAGATCGCCGGTCACCAGCGTGTCGGTATCGAAGAACACGAACGGCCGGTCGGCATCCAGCACCGACAGCGCGGTGATCTTGTTGGCCTGCGGATAGGCATGGGAAAAGGCGCGCTGCACAAAGGGGCGGATCTCGCCGCCCAGATCTTGCAGAAAGCTGCGCACCTCGGGGCGGATCAGCGTGTCGTGGCCTGCCCAGCCAGCTTCGGGCTGCGGTTCGGCGACGATCAGCCGCCCGGCGAAATCGGGCGATGATTGGCGCAGCGAGGCGGCGAACAGCATCGCCTCATATTCCAGGCGGCCGGATTGGGCGACGATCAGGATGTCGAAGGGCTGCGGCGCAGGGGTTGCCCCCGCGAGCTTGGCCTTGGCAGGCTTTTTGCGCTTGGGCTGTGTCGTGTCGTCATCCATGCAGCCCACCATACGCGTACCCCTTGCTGCGGCGCGCAGCGCCGGGCGGGATGCGGCCGGTCCTGTCGGAAGATGGTGGGCGACCCTGGAATCGAACCAGGCATGAGTCGCCTCGGCGGAGTTACAGTCCGCTGCCGCACCTTGCAGCACGTCGCCCACTGGCGGCGGATGTAGCCAAGGGGCGGGGGGGCGTCAAGACGCAAAGGGGTATTTTTGCGCCCCGCGCGCGGTGGCTTTTTGCGCGCCCTGCACGGTGTCGGGGCCGCGCGGCGCTGGACATCGCGGGGCAGGGGCGGCAATCAGGGCGAAAGCCAACAGAAAGACCCGCCATGACCCGCCCCACGACCCCCAGCGACCGCCCCTTTGCGCGCAAATCCGCCCCCGGCCCGCGTGGCGCGGCGAAAAAGGGTGGCAAACCGGGCACCCGCAAGCCCGAATGGGTGATCGACAAGGAGCGCGACCGGCGCGCTGCGGCGGCGGAAACAGTCTGGCTGTTCGGCCTGCATGCGGTGCGCGATGCGTTGATGAACCCGGCGCGCGAAAAGCTGCGGCTGGTGGTCACGCGAAATGCCGCCGACAAGCTGGCCGAGGCGATC
Organism: Paracoccus zhouxuedongae; assembly: GCF_041927815.1. Classification (NCBI taxonomy): domain Bacteria; kingdom Pseudomonadati; phylum Pseudomonadota; class Alphaproteobacteria; order Rhodobacterales; family Paracoccaceae; genus Paracoccus; species Paracoccus zhouxuedongae. The sequence continues at coordinate 182,036 of NZ_JBHFHM010000006.1, read as the reverse complement.
GCCGCCGCCGGCATCGAGGCCGAGATGGTCGAGCCGCGCCAGTTCGACCGCGCCGTGCCGCTTGGCCCCGATCAGGTCCACCAGGGCGCCGCGCTTGAGGTGAAGCCGCTGAACTGGGGCCGTCTGGATGATGTCGCCACCGCAGAAGGGCTGCCCTTGATGGTGGCGCTGGACCGGGTGACCGATCCGCATAACGTCGGCGCGGTGCTGCGCTCGGCCGAGGTGTTCGGCGCGCGCGCCGTGATCGCGCCCCTGCGCCACTCCGCGCCCGAAACCGGGGCCTTGGCCAAGACCGCATCCGGGGCGCTGGAGCGCCAGCCCTATCTGCGCGTCACCAATCTGGCCGAGGCACTGACGAAGCTGCAAGCGATGGGCTATGTCTGCATCGGCCTGGCCGGTGAGGCCGAGGAAACGCTGGAACAGGCGCTTGAGGCGACGGGCACCGCGCCCGTGGTGCTGGTGCTGGGCGCCGAAGGGCCGGGCCTGCGCGACAAGACCCGCACCACCTGCGACCGGCTGGCGCGCATCCCCTTTGCCGGGGCCTTCGGGTCGCTGAACGTGTCGAACGCGGCGGCGGTGTCGCTGTATGCCGCGCAAAAGCGGTTTGCCTGACACAAGACTGCGACAAATCTGCATCATTCCTTTTGATGTGATCGGCACGGGGCCGCCCCTAACCGAGACGTGAAAGGCCGGGGGCTTTATGAATGCCCCGGCTTTTGCCATCTGATGAGACATGGCCCGATGGCCTGCCGCCCTGCCAGGCGGTGTCGATTCTGCCCCGCCCCTGCCCAAGTTCCTCTGCTCAAGATCGCTGAAAGTGACCCATTCCCAACGTTCCCTGTTTCCCGCTGTCGCCGCCGTGGCGATGACTGCTTTGCCGCTGCCCGCCGCCGCGCAGCATTACGGCAATTGGGCCTTGTCCGGTAACGACCCGGTCGCCTATTTCGACGAGGGCGAGGCGACCTCCGGGCGGTCTGACATCTCGCTGGAGTGGCGCGGCAAGGTGTATCACTTCACATCCGAAGACAACCTGTTCCAGTTCGAATCGAACCCGCATGGCTATAGTCCGCAGTTCGGGGGCCTGTGCGTTCGGGCGCTGTCGCAGGGCAGGCGCGTGCAGGGCGATCCGCAGGTTTTCGTGATGTATCAGGGCAAGCTGTATCTGATGGCTGACGAGGCCGCGCGCCAGGTTTTCATGGCCGACCCCGAGGCGGTGATCGCCGGTGCGCGCGATCACGCCAAGCGCTGATCCGATCACGTTCCGGTCAGCCGCCATGGACTTGGGGCTGTTACATTCCCAGATCAGACTTGGGAACGGCACCGGAACTGCCGAATCTCTGATCACTGTCCCTCGTTCCGTGACTGGACGCCCGGCCCTTGGCGCGGGCGTCTTTTTCTGCCAGCCTCACCGCGCAGGAGGATGACCATGACCGACACCAACACCCCCGCCGATCTGCGCCGGATTCTGACCATGGCCCGGACCATCGCCGTGGTCGGCCTGTCGCCCAAGTCCGAGCGACCGAGCCACGGCGTCGCGGCGTTCTTGCAGGCCAAGGGGCATCGGATCATTCCGGTCAATCCCGGCCATGCGGGCCAAGTGATCCTGGGCGAAACAGTCTATGCCAGCCTGTCGGACATTCCCCCCGATGTGACCGTCGACATGATCGACATCTTCCGCACCCCGGATGCGGTGCCCGGCATCGTCGATGAGGCGATCGCTGTGCTGCCCCGGCTGCGGTCGGTCTGGATGCAACTGGGCGTCAGCCACCACGAGGCGGCTGTGCGCGCCATGGATGCGGGGCTGGACGTGGTGCAGGACCGCTGCCCAAAGATCGAATATCCGCGCGTCATGTAGTTACCCGGCGCTGCACCCGGTGGCGGGTGCGGATGGGTATTTGGGCAAGAAAGAAGGGCAGGGTCGTTTCAGCGGCCCAGCCGGTCGCGCAACGCATACCAGCCCATGCCCGCCACCAGCAGCGGCCACCGCAGCATCCCGCCGCCGGGAAAGGCGCGGGCGGGCAGGGCGGCCATGGTGTCGAACCCCTCGGACTGGCCCTGCACGGCCTCGGCCATCATCTTGCCGGCCAGCGTGGCCATGGCGACGCCGTGGCCGGAAAAGCCGCTGGCTGACAGCGCATTCGGGGCCGGGCGGTCGAAGAATGGCATCCGGTTCAGGGTGATCGCCAGCGTGCCGCCCCAGGCATGGGTGATTTTCACATCGGCGAGGTGGGGATAGACCTGCGCCAGCGGCTTGCGGACCTTGGCGGCGATGTCGCGCGGGAAGCGGTAGCTGACGGTCTCGCCGCCGCCGAAGATCAGCCGGTCGTCATCGGAAAGACGCCAGTAATTCACCACGAACTTGGTATCTGCTACCGCGATGCGGTCGCGCAGGACGGATGCGGCGCGCTCCCCAAGCGGTTCGGTCGCCACGATATAATTGTTGATCGGCATCACGCGGGCGGCGATGCGGGTGTTCAGGCTGCCCAGATAGCCATTGGCGGCCAGGATCACCTGATCGCAGATCACCCGGCCACGATCGGTCATCACCACCGTCTGCTGATCGGCGCGTCTGGCATGGGTGATGGCGTGGACCGGCGACATCTCATGCAGGATCGCACCGGCATCCAGCGCCTGCCGGGCGATGGCAAGTGCGTAATTCAGCGGGTGCAGATGGCCCGCGCCCCGGTCCAGATCGCCGCCGACATAGGCAGGTGAGGGCACGAGGTCGCGGAAGGCTGCGCGGTCCAGCGGTGTGATCTGGTCATAGCCATAATCGCGCGCCAGCCGTTCGGCCATCACACGGGCATGGGCGACTTCGGCATCGCTGCGGCAGGCATGGGCGATGCCGGGGTGAAAGGCCACGCCGCCTGCCGCCGCCAGATCGCGGACCAAGGCCTTGGCGGCCTCGGCCATGTCCCACAGGCGGCGGGCGGTGCCCTGCCCGGCCATCTGTTCCAGATCATCGACCTCAAGCCGTTGGCCCGACCCGACCTGGCCGCCATTGCGCCCCGAGGCGCCAAACCCCGCGCGATGCGCATCCAGCACCAGCACCCGGCGGCCGGCGCGGGCCAGATGCAGCGCGGCTGAGAGGCCGGTATAGCCCGCGCCGATCACGCAGACATCGGCCCGCGCCTGCCCACGCAAGGGCGGCTGCGGTGCCAGAAGATCGGCGGTGGCCGCGTAATAGCTGGCCGGATAGGCGCCGGGCCGGTCGTTGGCGTAAAGCAGGTTCATCACACGTTCAGCAGCAGATGCTCGCGCTCCCACGGGCTGATGACCTGCAGGAACTCTTTGTATTCATTGCGTTTCACCGAATCGTAGACCAGGCAAAAGTCCGGCCCCAGCACCTCGCGCATGGCCGCGTTTTCTTCCAGCAGGTCAAGCGCGTCGCCCAGGGTCAGCGGCAGTTCATCTTCCGACATATAGGCGTCACCCAGGCATTCGGCGCGCGGCAGTTGCGCCTGCTTCAGGCCCAGATAGCCGCAGGCCAGGCTTGCGGCGAGGCCCAGATAGGGGTTGCAATCCATCCCCGCCAGCCGGTTTTCCACCCGCCGCGCGGCGGGCGAGGAGATCGGCACCCGAAGCCCGGTGGTGCGGTTGTCGCGGCCCCATTCCAGATTGATGGGGGCGGCGAAATCCGGGACGTAGCGGCGATAGCTGTTCACATAGGGCGCCAGCAGCGCCACTGCGGCGGGCAGGTGGTTCTGCATCCCGGCGATGAAATGCAGAAACTCGGGCGTTTCCGCGCCCTTGTCGTCGGAAAAGATGTTGCGCCCGGTCTTGATGTCGACGACCGAATGGTGAATGTGCATCGCCGATCCCGGTTCGCCCTCGATCGGCTTGGCCATGAAGGTGGCAAAGCAGTCGTGGCGCAGCGCGGCCTCGCGGATCAAGCGTTTGAAGAAGAAGATCTGATCGGCCAGACCCACCGGGTCGCCGTGGTTCAGGTTGATTTCCACCTGACCCGCGCCGCCCTCTTGCAGGATGCCGTCGATTTCAAAGCCCTGCGCCTCGGCGAAATCATAGATGTCGTCGATCACCTTGCCGTATTCATCGACCGCTGACATGGAATAGGCCTGTTTGGCGGCGGCGCGGCGGCCCGACCGGCCCATCGGTGGCATCACCGGCATGTTCGGGTCGATGTTGCGGGCGACCAGAAAGAACTCCATCTCTGGGGCGACGATCGGTGCCCAGCCTTCGGCGGCATAAAGATCGACGATGCGTTTCAAGACGTTGCGCGGCGCGGTGCCGACAGGGCGGCCCTGCTGGTCCATCGCGTCATGGATGACCTGCAGCGTCACATCGGCGGTCCAGGGGGCGGCGGTGGCGGTGGTGAAATCCGGCACCAGGATCATGTCGGGTTCGGTGAACGCGCCCTGCGGATTGTCGGCCCATTCGCCGGTGATGGTCTGCAAAAAGATCGAGTTGGGCAGGTAGAAACTGTCCTGATGGGCGAACTTGCTGGCGGGCATGGCCTTGCCACGCGCGACACCGGCGATGTCGGCGACGATACATTCGACCTCATCCAGGCGGCGTCCGGCGATATAGTCGCGGGCGGCGGCGGGGATGCGGGAAATCCAGTCGGGTTGACGGGGGGACATGGGGTTGCCTTTCGGGCAGGGTCGAGGGGGCAGGTGCTCAGGCGTCGGGCGTTGACGCGGCCGGGTCGGGCATCAGCCGGGCCAGCGGGTCGCCCTCGGCCATCAGGCCGGCGCGCACGCCCGCGCGGTCGGCGGGGCTGCGGTTCTGCGACAGTTTCAACTTGCCCTGCATCTGGGTGATCCCGATTTCAAGGCCGATGATGCCCCGCATCTGCGCGGCGATAAAGGGGGAAGGTGCGTCGCTGACCGCCCAGGGGTCGGGGCGGCCCTGTTCCTGCGCCTCGGTCAGGGCGGTGATCTGCGGCATCAGGAAATCGGCACTGTCATCCAGCCGGGCGCGGCCGCGAACCTGCACCATGGCATAGTTCCAGGTCGGCACCACCCGGCCGTGGTCCGCCTTGGACGGATACCAGCCCGGATGCACATAGGCGTCGCCCGCCTGAAACACCACCAGCACGTCGGGCTGGGCGGCGATCTGGGCGATCTGCGGATTGGCCCGCGCCAGATGCGCGCGCAACACGCCATCCGTCAGTTGAAACGGCAGCGGCCCCGCCATCACGCCGTCAGGGCCATGGGTGATCAACAGGCCCAGCGGATGCGCGGCGATCAGCGCCGCCAGCACCTCCGGGTCATCCTCGGCAAAGGCGGGCGGGCGATACATCAGCCGGCGCGGTTCTGGCGGAAGAAATCACCGATGCGCCGCGCGATCACGCCAGATGAGGTCGCCTGCCCCAGCCGCCCAAGTGCTGCGTCCAGCACCGTATCGGGAACCTTGCCGCGGCCGCGCTTGTGGACCAGCCCCTCAATGAAGTCGTCTTGAAACTCGGGGTGGGCCTGCACGGTATAAGCGCGGCCGGGATAGATCAGCGCGGCATGGGCGCAGAAATCGTTGCGGGCGACGGTCTGCGCCATCGGCGGCGGCGCGATCACCTGATCCTGATGCCAGGCGTTCAGGCTGATCTTTTCGCCATCGAAGTCATAATGCTGGGTGCCGACCGCCCAGCCGCCGTCGAACTTTTCGACGGTCCCGCCAAGCGCCTGCGCGATGATCTGATGGCCAAAGCAGATGCCGACCATCGGCACGCCCGCATCGAAGGCGCGGCGGATGAAATCTTCCAGCGGCGCGATGAAGGCGTGATCCTCATAGACGCCGTGGCGCGATCCGGTCAGCAGCCAGCCCTCGGCATCATGGATGCTGTCGGGAAAGGCCATGTCCTCGACATGCCAGGTGCGGAAGGTGAAGCCCTGATCGGCCAGCAGACGCTGGAACATGTCGGGGTAATCGCCCGTTTCGGGGCGCAGGTCGTCGGGCGCGGTGCCGCATTGCAGGATGCCGATCTGCATGTCTGATCCGTGAGCAGGTGGATGGGTTTGCCGCACCCTAGGCCCGCGCGCGGCAGGCCCGCAAGGGGGGCTAGCGTTCCAGCACCAGCGTCTGCCCGCGAAAGGTGACGCTGGCAAAGCTGGAGAGATAAGACATGCCCAAAAGCGATCCGCGCATCTCGCCGTCATTGACCACGGCGCGCACGCCGCGATCGTCGAACGGGCCGATCACCACCCGGTCCAGCGTGACAGGCGCGGTGCGCACCGTGCCATTGGCGGTGCGCGCCTGGCCGAAATAGGCCAGTTGATCGGGGTTCAGCCCGACCTTGGCGGCATCCGCGCGGCTCAGCACCATCGAGGTCGCGCCGGTATCGACGACAAAGCGGATCGGGGTGCCGTTTACCTCGGCGCGCAGGTGGAAATGGCCGTCGGGGCCAAGCGGCACCTCGATCCGGCCGGGGCCGGTGGTGGCCTGGGTGGGCGCGATGGTCGAACGGATGTCGCCCCACAGCCCCGCCACCGCGATGGCGCCCAGAAAGATCAGCGTCCACAAGGCGCCCAGTCGCAGCGACTGGCCCAGATCGCGCCGCGCCGCCGCCACCGCATAGCCGCCGACCGCCGCCAGCAGCAGCGCCAGATAGGCCAGACGTCCAAGTTCATCGCCGGTCATGTATTGTCCTTTCGCCTGCGATCTGGGGGCGGGGCAGGGGCTTGTCACCGATCCAGCCGATCACATGGCCGTGGGTCGGCTCAGCCCCGCGCCCAGATCATGCCCGGCCGATGACGCCCGCGCCGATCAGCCCGTCCAGCATGAACTGGATCGCAAGCGCCGCCAGCAGCATCCCCAGCAGCCGCGTCACCACCATCGTGCCGGTCCGCCCCAGGGCGCGCTCCAGCGATCCGGCGATCAGAAACAGCGCAAAGCAGCAGCCCAGAACCGCCAGCATCACCAGATGCACGCCGATCAGATGGCCGAAGCCGTCGCCCTGGCCGACCAGCAGGATCATCGTCGCCATCGCCCCCGGCCCGGCGATCAGGGGCGTGGCCAGCGGAAAGACCGAAGGGTCATGCGTGGCCTCGGCCTGCTGCCCCTCGCGCCGCTGGGTGCGGCGTTCAAACAGCATGTCCAGCGCGGTCAGAAACAGCATTACCCCGCCCGCAATCCGAAAGGCCGGCATCGAAATCCCGATCGAGGCCAGCAGCGCATCCCCGAAAAAGCCGAAGGCAGTCAGCAGCACGGCGGCGATGGCCACGGCGCGCAGGCCCATGCGGCGGCGCTGCGCCGCCGTCGCGCCCGGCGTCAGCGCGATGAACAGCGGCGCCAGACCGATCGGGTCGACAACCACGAACAGCGTGACAAAGGCGGTCAGGGCAAAGGTCAGTTCCATGCCGCGTCATAGCCCCGCGCGCGCGCCCGCGCCAGCCGTCAATTCCGCGTGCGTCACAGGCCGGTGGCGGGCTGCGGCGGGGTGACGCTGCCGATAAGGGCTTTATCTGCCGCCCCGCAGGCCATAAATGGGGGTATCACAGTCAGGGGGCCGCACGCCGGCCCCGAAACAGGGAGATCCGCCATGGGTCGTTTCGGTGTCACCGAGATTCTGGTCATTGCCGTTGTGTTGCTGGTGTTGTTCGGGCGCGGCAAGGTGTCTGCGCTGATGGGCGAAGTCGGCAAGGGCATCACCGCCTTCAAGCGCGGCGTCCGCGACAGCAGCGCCGAGATCGAGGACGCGGCCAGCGACAAGCCGCGAGATGTCACGCCGCCGCAGGTTCCGGCCCCGCCGGCGGTCGATCCGGTTGTGGATCCCGCCGACAAGACCAAGCTCTAAGGTCCGGCACCCGCGATGTTCGACATCGGCTGGAGCGAACTTCTGCTGATCGGCGTTGCCGCGCTGGTCATCATCGGTCCCGAGGAACTGCCCCGGCTGTTTCACAGCCTGGGGCGGATGACGGGCCGCGCCCGTGCCATGGCGCGCGAGTTCAGCTCGGCCATGGAGGATGCGGCGAAATCGGCGGGACTGGATGACGTCAAGAAAGACCTGGACGGGTTGCGCAACATGACCTCGGCCAAGAACCTGGGGCTGGATGCGCTGGATCGCGCCGCCGACCGGTTCGAGAAATGGGAGCCCAAGATCCCGGCCAAGGCCAGCGACAAGCCCAGCCCCCAGCCCGATCCGGCGATGCCGCGCCCGGTTGCCCCGGTGGCCACGCCTGCGACGGATGAGGTCGTGACCTTCCGCACAGCACCCGCACCGGAACCGCCCGCAGCCGCCGCCCCCTCGGTCGCCTCACCGGCCAGTGCGCCCGCGCAGCCGGTGCGGCGCACCGGATCGAAAACCCGCCGCGCCGCCACGCGCGAAGCCAGCCCCCCACGGAACGACGAATGACCGCGCGCGAGAACGACCAGATCGACGACAGTTCGGCGCCGCTGATCGAACATCTGCGTGAATTGCGCAAACGGTTGATGTGGTCGGCAGCGGCCTTTGTCGCCGCGATGCTGATCGTGTTCATGGTCTGGAACCCGGTCTTCAACTTTCTGGCGCGGCCGATGTGCGATGCACTGGCCGACCGCAGCCAGGATTGCGGCCTGGTGCTGATCAAGCTGCAAGAAGGGCTGTTCGTCGCCATCAACATCTCGCTGTTCGGCGGGCTGGTGCTGGCCTTTCCGGTGATCGCCTATCAATTGTGGCGCTTCGTGGCCCCGGGCCTTTACCGGTCGGAAAAGCAGGCTTTCCTGCCGTTTCTGATCGCCTCGCCGGTGATGTTCTTTCTGGGCGCGGCCTTCACCTATTACGTCGTGCTGCCGACCGCTTTCAGCTTTTTCCTCAGCTTCCAGCAAGGCCCGCTGGCCGGCACCAGCACCGAGGCGCAGGCCGCCGCGCAGGCCGCGGGCCAGGTGCTGAATACCGCGCCGACCGGCGTCGTGTTCCAAGGCTCGATGCAGGAATACCTTAGCCTGACCATGAAGTTCATCCTGGCCTTCGGCCTGTGCTTCCAGTTGCCGGTGCTGCTGACCTTGATGGGCAAGGCCGGGCTGATCAGTTCGGCCGCGCTGGTCAGCACCCGCAAATATGCCTTCGTCGCCATCCTGTTGCTGTCGGCGGTGGTCACGCCGCCCGATGTCATCAGCCAGATGATCCTGTTTTCGGCGGTCTATCCGCTGTATGAAATCTCGATCTTCATCATCCGCCGCATGGAAAAGACGCGCGAGGCGCAGTTGCGCGCCGAAGGCCTGTGGGTCGATGACGTCGAGGAAGAAGCCGATGAGGGCCGGGCATGAGCGACGGCCCGGCGCTGGACCGCATCGCGGCGGCGCTGGAACGGCTGTCGCCCGCGCCGGTTCCGCTGCCCGATTTCGCTGCAGCCGACGCGGCCCCGGCCTATGTCTGGCATGTCGCGCCCGACCGATTGCAGCCGGTGCCGCAGGTGGCGCATGTCGATCTGGACCTGTTGCAGGGGATCGACCGCGCGCGCGACACGCTGCTGGCCAATACACGGCAGTTCGCCGAAGGGGCGGCGGCCAACAACGCGCTGCTGTGGGGCGCGCGCGGCATGGGCAAGTCGTCGCTGGTCAAGGCCGTCCATGCGCGCCTGCGGGCCGAAGGTCTGCCCCTGGTTCTGGTCGAACTTGCGCGCGAGGATCTCCCCTCGGTCGCCCGCCTGCTGGCCGTGCTGGCGACAGCGCCCGACACCCGCTTTGTGCTGTTTTGCGACGATCTGTCGTTTTCCCATGACGATCAGCATTACAAAAGCCTCAAGGCGGTGCTGGATGGCGGCGTCGCGGGGCGGCCTGCGAATGTGATTCTGTATGCGACCTCGAACCGGCGGCACCTGATGCCGCGCGACATGATCGAAAACGAGCGATCGACCGCCATCAATCCCGCCGAAGCGGTCGAGGAAAAGGTCTCGCTGTCGGATCGATTCGGTCTGTGGCTGGGGTTCCATCCCTGCGGCCAGGATGAATATCTGTCGATGATCGCGGGCTATTGCGCGGCCTATGGGCTGGCGGTCGACCCGCAGGCCCTGCGCGCCGAGGCGATCGAATGGCAGGCCACGCGCGGCGCGCGGTCGGGGCGGGTGGCTTGGCAGTTCTTCACCGATTATGCCGGGCGCCGAGGAATCGCGCTTTAGGCGCGGCCTGCGCGCGCGGGAAGGGCGCATAACCAGCCGGTCAGGGGCAATTCACCCTTGTCTTGTCGGATTTGTGATGAGCGGTGACCAACCCCGCCGGCGCCACAAAGTTCCCATCCGCCCGGCAGATCATCGGCTGTGGCTTTTCAGGATGCGGCGGCGCAAATGATTTATCGTTGCAAATCATAAAGTTGACCGGTTCCGACCTGATGGGGATTGCTAATCTGCAACAGTCCTGGGGCATGTCGGTCGCGTGCCGGGGGATTCCCCCTTTGCAATCCCGGTAACTCGTGTAAATGTCGCTGCGATGCTGTCGAACACGGCGGCTTTCTACAGTGAAAAGACGGAGCATATCATGAAAAAGATCGCTACCACCGCCCTGGTTCTGGGTCTGACCGCTGGCACCGCTTTCGCCGGTGGCTACGTTGCGCCGGTCGTCGAGGCCGAGCCGGTCGTCGTCGAGCAGTCGGCTGCCTCGTCGGCCGCTGGCTGGGTTGTCCCGGCCCTGCTGGTCCTGGGCATCGCTGCTGCCCTGGCTTCGGACAGCAACTCGTAATCACGAGTCGCTTCCAAGCGAAGATCAGACCGGAAGGCGCAGCCTTCCGGTCTTTTCTTATGTTCGCGCCCGTTCAGGCGCGCGGCGGGTGCCAACTGCGATCCAGCGCCGCCAGCCAGTTGTCCAGCGCCAGTTTCCGCAACAGATCCGCGCCATAGCCGTGATCGGCCAAGGCCTGCCACAGGGCGGGCAGGGCGGCGGCATCGGGCAGGTTTTCCGGCGTCAGCGCGCCGTCGAAATCCGACCCAAGGCCGACGTGATCCTCGCCCAGAATCCCGATCAGGTGGTCCAGATGGCGCAGCACCGGATCCCATCCGGCAAAGGCGCGGCGGCGGCCCTCGGGATCCAGGAAGGCTGCGGCGAAGTTCAGCCCGACCATGCCGCCCGAGTCGCGGATCGCGGCCAGTTGCCGGTCGGTCAGGTTGCGGCTGGAGGGCGTCACCGCATGGGCGTTGGAATGGGTGGCGATCAGCGGCGCATCGCTGATCCGCGCCACATCCCAGAACCCCGCCTCATTCAGATGCGACAGGTCGATGGCGATGCCAAGCGCGTTGCAGGCCCGGATCAGGCGCTGGCCGGCCTCGGTCAGGCCCGGCCCGGTATCGGGGCTTGAGGGGCAGGCAAAGGGCACGCCATGGCCGAAGGCGGTCGGGCGCGACCAGACCGGACCCAGCGACCGCAGGCCCATGTCGTGAAACAGGTAAAGCGCATCCAGATCGGGGTCGATCGGTTCGGCCCCTTCGATATGCAGGACGGCGGCGGTGCGCCCGGCTGCGATGGCCGCGCGGATCGCGGCGGTGTCGGTGCAGATCGACAATTCGCCCGTCCGCTCAAGCGCCTTCAGATGGCCGATCATCGCCAGGGCGACAGCCTGGGAATGGGCCAGCTCGACAGGTTCATCCAGCGGCATGACAAAGGGCGGGTTCTCCATCGCCGCCTCAAGCGCGGGGTCGTCATGCGGGGTGGGCGAGGGGATATAGACCGCGAACATGCCGCCGACCATGCCGCCCGCCTGCATCTGGGCGCGCGAAATCTGCGTCGTCCCGTCGCCTGCCCACAGCGCCGCGCGCCGTTCGGGCTGGCGCAGGATCTTCAGCAGGAAATCGTTGTGGCCGTCAAAGCTGGGCAGGCGCATGGAAACCTCGGGGTTGTCGTTTGCGGCAGGCTGGCACGGCAGCGCCCAGCCGTCAAATGGCGCCCGTCAAATCGTGGCCGTCAAAGGCCGCGCCTTCCCCCCTGGTCGCACTTGCCCGGTCCCCGCCTTCTTGCGATAAGGCGGGCCGCAGCAGGGGATGGGAGAGTGCCATGCGCAAGACGCTGATCGCCGCGGTGATTGCCGTGACCGGCTGGGCAGGGCCCGCCCTGGCCGAGGCCGAGGTGGTGCTGAAGATGCACTATTTCCTGCCCGATCAAAGTTTTGTGCCGGCCGAGATCCTGAAGCCCTGGGCCGACGCGATCGAAGCCGACAGCCAGGGCCGCATCCGCATCGACCGCTTCCCCTCGATGCAGCTGGGCGGCAAGCCCGCCGATCTGATCGATCAGATGCAGGATGGCGTGGTCGATGTGGTCTGGACGCTGCCGGGCTATACGCCGGGCCGCTTTCCGCGCACCGAGGTGATGGAACTGCCCTTCATGGTGGCCGACGCCGGGACCGCCAGCCGCGCCCTGTGGCGCATCGCCGAAACCGACATGATCCCGACCGAGTTCAAGGACATCAAGCTCTTGGGCCTGTGGGTTCACGGCCCCGGCGTGATCCATTCGGCGAAGCCCGTGGCCCGGCTTGAGGATATGGCGGGGCAGAAACTGCGCAGCCCCTCACGCCTGACGGCGCAGCTTCTGGAAAAGCTGGGTGCGACGCCGGTCGGGATGCCCGCGCCCGCCGTGCCCGAGGCGGTCAGCAAGCGCGTCATCGACGGCGCGCTGCTGCCGTGGGAGGTGACGTCATCGGTGCGGATCGCCGAACTGGTCAGCCATCACACCCAGTTTCCGACCGAGGGCATCTATGTCTCGCCGCTGATGTTGGCGATGAACAAGGGCGTCTATGATGGCCTTGCCCCGGACTTGCGCGCCATCATCGACGCCCATTCGGGCGAGGCGTTTTCTGCCCATGCCGGCGCGATCCAGCAAGGCGCCGATGCCCCGATGCGCGATGAGGCCGCCGCGCGCGGCAATGACATCGTGACCCTGCCGCCCGAGGAGGCGATGCGTTGGCTGGATGCCGCGCTGCCGGTGATCGAGGCCTGGGTCGATGGATCAGCCGCACAGGGCTTTGACGGGGCGGATCTTTTGGCGCGCACCCGCGCGGGGATCGACGCGGCGATGGCCGAAGCCCCCGCCGCCGCGCCCGCCAAACCCTGATGATCGGGCGCATCGACCGGCTGGCTTTGGCCCTTGCGCGCGCCCTGGCGCTGATCGGCGGGGCGATCCTGATCGCCCTGATCGCGATGATCTGCATCAGCATCACCACGCGCGCCTTGGGCTTTGGCCCGGTCACCGGCGATTATGAACTGGTCGAACTGGGCACCGCACTGGCGGTCTTTGCCTTTCTGCCCTTCTGCCAGATCACCGGCGCCCATGCGCGGGTCGATGTGCTGACCCACCGGCTTGGCCCGCGCGGCTGGGCCTTGCTGGACGGGCTGTGGGCTGTCGCCTTGGCGGTGGTCATGGCGCTGATCGCCTGGAAATTGGCCGAGGGGATGGCGGGCAAGCGCATGGCGGCCGAGACGACGTTCCTGCGCCAGATCCCGGTCTGGTGGGCCTATGCGGGCGCGCTGCCGATGGCGGCGGTCGCGGCGCTGATCGCCGCCTGGTCGGCGCTGCGGGCGATCCTGCCGGGGGCGCGGGCATGACCACGCTTGAGATGGGCTTCTGGTCGCTTCCGGTCCTGCTAGGCCTGATCTTCGCCCGCGCGCCCATCGGCCTCGCCATGGCCCTTGTCGGCGCGGGCGGGCTGTGGCTGGTGACCGGCAGCCCGGCGATGATCCTGGCCCGGCTGAAGACCGAGGTGTTTTCCACCTATGCCAGCTATACCCTGTCGGTCGTGCCGATGTTCCTGTTGATGGGGCAGTTCGCGGCGCTTGGCGGCATGTCGCAGGCGCTGTTTCGTGCGGCCGAGGGGCTGGTCGGCCACCGGCGCGGCGGCGTCGGTATCGCCGCCATCGGTGCCTGCGCGGGCTTTGGCGCGATCTGCGGGTCGTCGATGGCGACAGCCGCCACCATGGGTCAGGCGGCGCTGCCCGAACTGAAACGCGCGGGCTATGCCGGTGGCTTTGCCGGGGCGATCCTGGCGGCGGGGGGGACGCTGGGCATCCTGATCCCGCCCTCGGTCGTGTTGGTCATCTATGCGCAACTGACCGAGGCGAACATCGCCAAGCTGTTCCTGGCTGCCTTCGTGCCGGGGCTGCTGGCGGCGGCCAGCTATATGGCGGTGATCGCGCTTTATGTGCGCCGCCATCCCCACGCGGCGGGGATCGTGGCGCGGGTCGGCTGGGGCGAGCGGCTGCGGCGCCTGGCCTTGGTCTGGCCGGTGCTGGCGGTGTTTCTGGCGGTGGTCGGCGGCATCTATGGCGGCCTGTTCACCCCGACCGAGGGCGCCGCTATCGGCGCCGCCGGCACCGGCCTGATCGCCGCGCTGAGCGGCGGCCTGCGCGGCGGCGCGCTGCCCCGCGCGCTGCTGGCGACGGCGCAATCGACGGCGATGGTGTTCTTCATCGTGCTGGGCGCGGGGTTGCTGAACGGCTTTCTTGCACTGGCGCAGGTGCCGCAAGCCCTGTCGCAGGCGGTCGTCGATCTGGGCCTGAGCCCCTGGATGGTGATGGTGGCGATCCTCGTGCTTTACCTGATCCTTGGCTGCGTGATGGACAGCCTGTCGATGATCCTTTTGACAGTGCCGATCTTCTGGCCGGTGGTGCAGGGCCTCGATTTCGGCCTGACGCCGGACCAACTGGCGATCTGGTTCGGCATCCTCGTGCTGATCGCGGTCGAGGTCGGGCTGATCACCCCGCCGGTGGGGATGAACCTGTTCGTCATCAACGCGATGGACCGCGCCACCCCGGCCCCCGCCGTGTTCCGCGCCGTCACCTGGTTCGTCGCCGCCGACATCCTGCGCATCGCCCTACTGCTGGCCGTCCCCGCCATCACGCTGTTTGCGATCTGAGCCGAAACCGGGCAGCATGGGGCCAGACGTCACCATAGCAAAGGGGGCACGCACCATGGCCAGCATCACCCGCGATTTTGAAGGTCAGACCGTCATCACCACGTTTGAAATGTCGCCCGGCACCGCCGCCGACCTGCTTGAGGCGCTGCAAGACGCCTGGGAACAGGTCATCAGCAAGCAACCCGGTTTCATCGCCGGGGCGCTGCATATGAACGATGCCCAGACCCGGATCGCCAGCTATTCGCAATGGCGTGACCGGCGCGATTATCAGGCGATGCTGCGCACCCCCGAGATGCGCGAAAGGAACCGCCACATCCACGCGCTTGCCAAGTCGTTCGAGCCGGTCATGTATGAGGTCGCGGCGACCTATTAGGCCCGCCCTGGCGTTTCGCAGGCGCAGCATTTCCCCCGTGCATTCCGGCGCGGGCCATGCGAACCTGCGACAAACGGGGCCACAAGGAAAAGCTGCCATGGCCGGACGGATTATCACCATTGCCCAGCAAAAGGGCGGGTCGGGCAAGACCACCCTGGCCGTCAATCTGGCCATCGCACTGCGCCGGGCCGGGCATTCGGTCGCGCTGCTGGACACCGATCCGCAGGGCAGCCTGGGGCGGTGGTTCATGACCCGCCGCCAGGCGCGAGGCGACGATGCGGCCTTGGGCTTTTCCACCTCATCAGCCTGGGGCGTGGAATATGAATGCGAAAAGCTGGCGCGCGACGCCGATGTGGTGATCGTCGACACCCCGCCCAAGGCCGACAGCGACCTGCGACCGGCGCTGCGGGCCGCCGATCTGGTGCTGGTGCCGGTTGCCAGCAGCCATGTCGATCTGTGGGCGACAGAGGGCGTGCTGGATCTGGCCCGGCGCGAAGGCCGCGCCTGTCTGATCGTCCTGAACCGCACGCGTCCCGGCACCCGGCTGGGCGCCGAGGTCGAACAGGCCGCCGCCGGTCTGGGTGTCGATCTGGCCGAGGGCCGCCTGGGAAACCGCGTCGCCTATGCCGAGACCTTGGGCCAGGGCGATGGCGTGGCCGAGGCCGGGCGCAGCCCCGCCGCCCATGAGATCGCCACCCTGGCCGCCGAAATCGCAGCCCGGCTGGACCTCGACCCCGCCAAGGCTTGACCTGTGCCGCTGCCCGGCTAGGGTGCCGCCACAACCCAAAGACCCCAAGAGGTATGTCATGACACAGCCGCAACGGCTTCATCTGGTGTTCGGTGGCGAGCTGGTCTCGACCGCTTCGACCGAGTTCCGCGACCCTTCGGCGATCCATGTCGTCGGCGTCTATCCCGATTACGCCAGTGCCCATCGCGCCTGGAAGGCCGAGGCGCAGCGCACCGTCGACAGCGCCCAGACCCGCTATTTCATTGCCCATATCCATCGCCTGATGGACGAAAACCGCGAGGCCAGCCCGACTGCCGAACTGGGGGTCTGACTGGCCAACCGGCGGAAACAGGCCGAAAAGGGGCGGGGCGCGGTCGATAACAAAATTGTGTCGACCCATGCAACCAATGCCGGTCAGCGGCGTTGATGGGGTATCAAAAGACATTCCA
Organism: Paracoccus zhouxuedongae; assembly: GCF_041927815.1. Taxonomy (NCBI): domain Bacteria; kingdom Pseudomonadati; phylum Pseudomonadota; class Alphaproteobacteria; order Rhodobacterales; family Paracoccaceae; genus Paracoccus; species Paracoccus zhouxuedongae. The sequence continues at coordinate 165,723 of NZ_JBHFHM010000006.1, read as the reverse complement.
CCTGCCAATGGAGAGACCCATGAAAGCCCCCGCCCTGATCGCCCTGGTGACCGCCCCCTTCCTGCTGGCCGCCTGTGAGACCGTGACCACCACCACCGTCGCCGCGCCCGACGGCAGCGTCGTGGCCACCGCGCCCGCCGCCGATGGCTCGACCGTTGTCGCCGTTCAGCCGGGTGCGACCAATGTCGCCGACACCTGCAACGCCGCGCGCTATCAGGATCTGGTCGGCCAGAAATCGCCCGCCGTCAGCGTTCCCGCCGGCACCGAGTTCCGCCACTACCGCACCGGTCAGGCCACGACCCAGGATTTCAACGGCAGCCGCGTGAACTTTGAATACGACCGCTCGGGCAAGCTGGTCAGCGTGACCTGCGGCTGATCCAAAGGCCTTGCCACCACGGAACAGGGCGCCCCTTGGGGCGCCCTTTTTCGTGGCCTAGCGCTTGCGCCGCTTGTTGCCGCCGCGTTGCCCCGCGCGCCCGGCGGTCGATCGCCCCGAGGATTTCACCGCCGCCTCTGCCGCTTCATCGATCGCGGATTGCCGGGCCAGCGGGTCATCCGCCACGGCCAGCTCGACCGCCTCCAGCCGCTTGACCTCATCGCGCAGGCGGGCGGCTTCCTCGAACTCAAGGTTCTCGGCGGCCTTGCGCATCTGCACCCGCAACGCGTCCAGATGCGCGGCCAGGTTCGACCCCACCATCGGCTTGTCGACCTTGGTGGTGATGCGCGACTGATCGGTATCGCCCTGCCAGAGGCCGGCCAGCACGTCATCGACATTCTTGCGCACCGTCTGGGGCGTGATGCCATGCGCCTCGTTATAGGCGATCTGCTTGGCGCGGCGGCGTTCGGTTTCGGCAAGCGCGCGTTCCATGCTGCCGGTGATGCGGTCGGCATACATGATGACCCGGCCATCGGCATTGCGCGCGGCCCGGCCAATGGTCTGGATAAGGCTTGTTTCCGACCGCAGGAAGCCCTCCTTGTCGGCGTCGAGGATCGCCACCAGCCCGCATTCGGGAATGTCCAACCCCTCGCGCAAGAGGTTGATGCCGATCAGCACATCAAACGCCCCCAGTCGCAAATCGCGCAGGATTTCAATGCGTTCGATCGTGTCGATGTCGCTGTGCATGTATCGCACGCGGATGCCCTGTTCGTGCAGATATTCGGTCAGATCCTCGGCCATGCGCTTGGTCAGCGTGGTGACCAGCGTGCGCAACCCCGCGGCAGCGACCCGACGGACCTCATCCAGCAGGTCATCGACCTGCATCTCGACGGCTCGGATCTCGACCTTGGGGTCCAAGAGGCCGGTGGGGCGGATCACCTGTTCGGTAAAGACGCCGCCGGTCTGGTCCAGTTCCCAATCCGCGGGGGTGGCGCTGACGAACACCGATTGCGGGCGCATCGCGTCCCATTCCTCGAACTTCAGCGGGCGGTTGTCCATGCAGGAGGGCAGGCGGAACCCATGTTCGGCCAGGGTGAACTTGCGCCGAAAGTCGCCGCGATACATGCCGCCGATCTGCGGCACGCTGACATGGGATTCATCCGCGAAAACAATGGCATTGTCGGGGATGAACTCGAACAGGGTGGGCGGCGGCTCGCCCGGCGCGCGGCCGGTCAGATAGCGGGAATAGTTCTCGATCCCGTTGCAAACGCCGGTCGCCTCAAGCATTTCCAGGTCGAAATTGGTGCGCTGTTCCAGCCGCTGCGCCTCCAGCAGTTTGCCTTCGTCGTTCAACTGCTTCAGCCGCGCGGCCAGTTCGGCGCGAATGCCCTTGGTCGCCTGTTGCAGCGTCGGGCGCGGGGTGACGTAGTGGCTGTTGGCATAGATGCGGATCTGCTTGAAGCTGTCGGTCTTGGCGCCGGTCAGCGGGTCGAACTCATCAATCGATTCAAGCTCTTCGCCGAAAAAGGAAAAGCGCCAGGCGCGATCCTCAAGGTGGGCGGGCCACAGTTCCACCACATCGCCGCGCACCCGGAACGCGCCGCGCTGAAAGGCAGTGTCCAGGCGCTTGTATTGCTGGGCGACCAATTCGCCCAGGAACTTGCGCTGATCGACGATCTGGCCAACCGCCATGTCCTGCGTCATGGCGCTGTAGGTCTCGACCGAGCCGATGCCGTAGATGCAACTGACCGAGGCGACGATGATCACATCATCGCGTTCCAGCAACGCCCGGGTGGCCGAGTGGCGCATCCGGTCGATGGCCTCGTTGATCTGGGATTCCTTCTCGATATAGGTGTCGGTGCGGGCGACATAGGCTTCGGGCTGGTAATAGTCGTAATAGCTGACGAAATATTCCACCGCATTGTCGGGAAAGAAGCCCTTGAACTCGCCATACAATTGCGCGGCCAAGGTCTTGTTCGGGGCCAGGATGATGGCCGGGCGCTGCGTCGCCTCGATCACCTTGGCCATGGTAAAGGTCTTGCCGGTGCCGGTCGCGCCCAGCAGCACCTGATCACGCTCACCCGCCTGCACACCTGCGGTCAGTTCGGCAATCGCCGTGGGCTGGTCGCCCGCCGCCGTAAAGGGCGTGTGCATGACGAACCGCCGCCCGCCCTCAAGCTTTTCGCGCTTGGGCAGGTGATACAGCGGCATCGGGGCATTGGTGTTGTTATGGGCCATCGTTTCACCTTTGTTCCGCGATAATGTGGACCCCGCGACCCCCTTGCACAAGGGGCCTGTTCCGACGATAACGGGGCCGTTCACGAAAGGGGTTCGTCATGCGCGCACGTCTGTATCAACCCGCCCGCAACGCCATGCAGTCCGGCACCGCCAAGACCGGGGCCTGGATGCTTGAGTTCGAACCTGCCGCGCCGCGCGCCATTGACCCGCTGATGGGCTGGACATCATCATCCGACATGAACGCCCAGATCCGCCTGCGTTTCGACAGCCGCAAGGCCGCCGAGGATTACGCCCGCGAAAAAGGGATCGAGCTGACGGTGGTCGCGCCCGCGCAAAAGCGCAAGCCGATCATCCGCCCCCGCGGCTATGGCGAGAATTTCGCCACCGAACGCCGCGCCCCCTGGACGCACTGAGGCCGGCTGAAAGGCTGCCCAAAGAATTGGCACTGTCGGTGACAAAAGTTGCCGTGTGGGCGTGTCTGGCGTGCCGGTGCCTGACCGCGCGCGCCTGCGGGAAAGACTGCGGGACCGACTGTGGCCAGCCCCCGAAAGGATCGCCATGACCGCCATCATCACCCGCGAAAGTCCGCTGACCGACGATCTGGCGCTGCTGTTTCAGCGCCATCACGACCATTGCCACGCCGATACGCCGCCCGAATCCATTCACATGATGGACCGCGCCGATCTGGCCGTGCCGGAAATCGCGTTCTTCGTCGCGCGTGATGATGAGGGTCAGCCGCTGGCGATGGGCGCTGTCAAGGTGATCGAGCCGGGCCATGGCGAGCTGAAGTCGATGCATGTGCTGGCCGAGGCGCGCGGCCTTGGCCTGGCCCGGCAGATGCTGGATCACCTGATCGCCCAGGGCCGCGCCATGGGCCTGACGCGCCTCAGCCTTGAGACCGGCGCGCAGGCCAGCTTCACCCCGGCGCGCGCGCTTTATGCGGCGGCCGGCTTTGCCGAATGCGGGCCGTTTCTGGGCTATCGGGCAGACCCGATGAGCGTGTTCATGACGCTGGATTTCACCATGCCGTCAAACGGTGTGAACTAAGTCATTAAGTTACAACCACAATCTTCACGTCTTTGCGATTTAAGTAAGGTTAAAGCTTGTAAGAATCGCTCGCCCATGGCATAAGCCCGACCTTTCTTGGGTCTGAATTGACCTTTTGCTCAGACAGCGATGGGGCTCGCCCCGTCTGAAAGGATTGTTATGGCGACGGAAGATTTCAACTGGGTCGGTGCGGGTGGTGTGACCGCAACGGGGCAAACCCTATCGACCAATGTGCCCTCATCTGGGCTAAGCTATACGCAAAATACCGGTAACTACACGGTGACGACCAAGATCGTCGACACCGCAGGCGGCACCGACATGACGACGCTCGCCACCGATAACAACCCCTATCAACCAGAGAATTACGGCGGCTATTTCAACGCGGGGCAAGGGTTCAGCACAACCAGTGCGCTGAAGATGAGTTCGGCCAGTGGCACCGGATCGGTCGGCACGCTTGAGACAAGCTTTGACGGAAAGACCGGCTTCACCGACACCGTCGAGAACGTGAAGTTTGCCATCAGCAACCTGGACCGTGGCCTGTTTCGCGATTCCGTCAGGATCACAGCCTATAATGGCACACAGGCCGTGCCGGTCACGCTGACGATCCTTGATGGGGGCAGGTCCACCATAACCAACGGTGTCACCCTCTCGAACGGCAGCGCCACCGCCACCACCCAGGGCCAATCGCTGACGGGCACCTCGGTGACGGCGACGGCCAATAACATTTCTAACAACATCGCCACCAACAATAACGATCATCAGATCCTGGTGTCGATCGCCGGGCCGATCACTGGCTTCAAGGTCGAGTTCATTCGTGATTCATCCACCAGTGGCAACACCGGAACGTCGTATATCTATATGTCCGACATCGTGTTCGGCACCGTTGCCGAACCGGCCCCCTGCTTCGCCCGTGGCACGATGATCCTGACCGATCGTGGCCCCGTCGCGATCGAGGATCTGGTCGAGGGCGACATGGTGATGACCCGCGACAATGGCGCGCAACCGATCCGCTGGATCGGCACCAGCAGCATCAACCTGACCCGCCGCCCGCATCTGGCGCCGATCCGCATCCGCGCCGGAGCCTTGGGCGCGGGGCAGCCGACCGCCGACCTGCTGGTCAGCCCGCAGCACCGCATCCTGGTGCAATCGGCCATTGCGCAGCGGCTGTTCGGCGCGCCCGAGGTACTGGTCGCGGCCAAGCAGTTGCTGCAAGTCGACGGTATCGACATTGCCACCGACCTGGCCGAAGTCGACTATTTCCACATGCTTTTCGACGCGCATGAGGTGGTCACGTCGAACGGGGCGGCCTCGGAAAGCCTGTTCACCGGGCCAGAGGCGCTGAAGGCGGTGGGTGCCGCCGCGCGGGCGGAAATCCTTGCGATCTTCCCCGAACTGGCCCGCCGCGACTATCAGCCGGTGGGCGCGCGCATCCTGGCCTCGGGGCGGATGGGCCGCAAGCTGGCGGTGCGCCACGCGCAAAACGGCAAGCCGCTGGTTCAGTGACCACGGCCACAGGGCACGGATCGGGGCGCCTTCGGGTGCCCCTTTCTTCTTGGCGCAAATATCCTCGCCGAAGGCATCCATCCGCACCACAGGCGTTGCGCTGCGGCCTTGCACACCGCCGCCCGCTGTCGCATGAACGCGCCACGGCCCCTTAGCTCAGCTGGATAGAGCACTCGCCTTCTAAGCGAATGGTCACAGGTTCGAATCCTGTAGGGGCCGCCATCTTTGGCCGGTTGGGCGTCAGGCCTTCTTGGCAATCTGTCCCGATCCTGCGCCTTCGTGCCTGCCGTTCATCATGGGCCGACAGGTCGTAAAGCCGCGATTGCTGCCTTTTTAATGTTCATGTATTGTTCCTGTGGGAATGCATGAGGGAAGGGGCTGGATGATACAAGGTAGTTGCTGTTGTGGTGCCGTGAAGTTCGAATTGCTGGCTGCGCCAGCCATGATGGGAACATGCCATTGTTCCCGCTGCAGGAAGGCCGGGGCCAGCACGATCGTCTTTGTCAAGCGCGATGACCTGAGATGGCTCTGTGGCAAGGAAAATGTGGCGACGTACAAGCCGGGCGCCCCTTATAAATATGAGCGTTGCTTCTGTCGGATCTGCGGTTCGTCATTGGGTGAAATCCTGTCCGAAGAGGACAGCTTCCCGATTGCAGCGAATGCGCTGGATGCGGGCCTTGGCCTGAAAAACCAGTTTCATGAGTTTACGTCTGAAAAGCCCGGCTGGTATGAGATTTGCGATGAGGCCCCGCAGTCGGAAGGCGGCCCCGCTTCATGAAACGCTGACCGCCTGTCCGCAGGCTTCTGGCACAGCCAAGGGACCAGCCTTGTCTGTCGATCAGCACCGCCGTTAGGATCAGTCAAGCAAAAAGGCCGGGGATTTCCCCGGCCTTTTGTCGACAATGCCGCTTGGCAGTCAGCCTTATTCCTGCGAGCCCATGAAGGACAGCAGGAATTGGAACATGTTCAGGAAGTTCAGATACAGCGACAGCGCGCCCATGATGGCACCCTTCGCCAGGAACTCGCTGTCGGAATTGGCCAGGTCCAGATAGGTCTGCTTGATGCGCTGCGTGTCAAAGGCGGTCAGACCGGCAAAGATCAGCACGCCGATGGCCGAGATGGCAAAGTGCATCGCGCCCGACTTCAGGAAGATGTTCACGATCGAGGCGACGATCAGGCCGATCAGGCCCATCATCAGGAAGGTGCCCATGCCCGACAGGTCGCGCTTGGTGGTGTAGCCATAGATCGACAGGCCGGCAAAGGCGATGGCCGTCACCAGGAAGGTCTGCACGATCGAGAACGGCGTATAGACGGCAAAGATCCAGCTGATCGACACGCCCATCAGCGCGGCGAACAGGAAGAAGATGCCCTGCGCGGCCTGCGCCGACAGCCGGTTGATCGCCGCGCCGAAGGCAAAGACGATCAACAGCGGGGCGAACATGATGACCCATTTCAGCGGCGACAGATACAGGGTCTTGCCGAACTCGGTCAGGTAACGCCCGGCGCCGATCTGCCACGGCGTCGGATCCGCCGACAGCGCGAGGTTCGACATCAGCCAGGCCAAGCCCGCGGTGATCAGCATCCCCACGCTCATCAGCGCATAGACGCGGTTCATGTAGACGCGCAGCCCCTGGTCGATGGCGGCGCTGTGGGCGCCGGCATGGCTGCGGTTCAATGTGTTGTAATCGGCCATCAATGCCTCCGTTGATCGTCGGGGCCATGTGCCCCGGTCCCTTGGACGGGGATTGACGCCCCCTTGGGGTCGAATATCGGCGCGGGGGCCGGAGGATTCAAGGAAAAGCGACCTCAAATTGTCGTATTTTCTGCATCGCAGCGTGGGTTTGGCGCGGCTTAGGCGTCCATGTCGATGACGATCTTGCCTGTGCCGCGCCCGGCCCGCAGCGTCTCCAGCGCCTGCGGCAGGTCGTCAAAGCCGAAACGCGTGCCGATATGGGGGCGCAATTGGCCCGCCGCCGCCCAGTCCAGCACGGTGGTCAGACTGGCGCGCAGCAGAGCGGGGTCGAGCGAGCGGTAGCCGCCCCAGTAAAGGCCGTGAATAGTCAGGTTCTTCACAAGCGCATGGTTCAGCTTCAGATCGGGCGGCGCACCGGCGGCAAAGCCGATCAGCAGGAACTGCCCGCCGGGGCGCAGCGCGCCAAAGGCCGCAGCGCCCGGCGCGCCGCCGACCGCATCATAGACCACATCGACACCGCCCAGATCGCGCAGGCGCTGGCGCAGGTCGGGGTCGGTGCTGTCGATCGCCTCATGCGCGCCGGCCGCGCGTGCAATGGCCAGCTTGTCCGTGCCGCGCGCGCAGGCGATGACGCGGGCACCCAGCCGCGCGCCGATCTCGACCGCGGTCAGGCCGACGCCGCCCGCCGCACCCAGCACCGCCAGCACCTGACCGGCTCGCAGGCCCGCGCGATGCGCCAGGGCCAGGTGGCTGGTGCCATGGGCGATGGGCAGCGCGGCACCGGTGGCGAAATCCAGCGCTTCGGGCAGCGGCCAGCAGGCGTCTGCGTCAAACACTCCGGCCTCGGCAAGGGCGCCTTGCCCGGCAAAGACCGCCACCCGGTCGCCCACCGACAGGCTGGTCACGCCGGGCCCGGTGGCGGTGACAAGGCCCGCCGCCTCCATCCCTGGCACATAGGGGCGGGGCGGGGTGTCCTGATACTGGCCGCGCAGCATCAGAAGATCGGCAAAATTCAACGCCGCCGCCCGGATCGCAACGCCGACCTGGCCCGGACCGGGTTGCGGGCGGGGCAGGGTGACGGGCTGCGGCGCTTCGGCACCGTCCTGAACCTGCCAGGCGCGCATCATCGGGGCGGGGTCGGTCATGTCATACCTCAATCGTTGGCGCATGTTAGCGCAGCCATTCGGCCTTGCCCATGGCCGGAACGCCGTCATCCGCCGATGGCAGGGCGCGGGTGATTCGTCTCTCCTCGATCAACTTTGGCGGGAAAACCTCCCTCCCGGGATAGAACGCGGGTGAACAGCGCCGTTCAAAACAACCAAAGCCCTGAACCGACCTGTCTTTTTGGGCAGGTTCACCGGTGTCGCATGACATTCCTGATGTAAGTTTCAACCCATAGGCTAACTTTGTGTCATTCACCATGATGGGGGTTGAAGGTGACACATCCCGTTGATGTCCATGTCGGCAAGCGTATTCGCCACCGCCGCTGGATGATTGGAATGACGCAACAGCAATTGGCTGATCTGGTCGGTATCAAGTTTCAACAGATCCAGAAATACGAGACCGGGATGAACCGGGTCTCTGCCTCGCGGCTGTGGGATATTGCCCAGGCGACCGAGGTGCCGGTGCAGTTCTTCTTTGACGGTCTGGACGGGGCGCAAGCCGCGCCGCAGCCGGTCGAAGGCGATCTGGCCGCCGACAAAGAGGCCCTGCAACTGATCCGATCCTATTACGCCATCCCCGAGGCACAGCGCCGCCGCCTGTTCGACCTGGCGCGCGTGCTGTCGGACGTGGCCTGAAGGGTAACGGTTTTCGACATGCATTTGACACAATCCCGGCGCGCCGCCGGGGTTTTGTCATTTCTGGCCCCGCAGTACCGGGCCGCTGTTGACGCAGCACCGGCGGCGGTTTAGCGCGGTCTGGCGGGATCGCTCGATCCCGTGCCACGTCCTGCCCAGGTGCCCGCCATGTCGTCCAATGCCCCCGATGCGGCCCTGCTGGCCGATCTGATCGCCACCGCCCATGCCTGCGCGGATGCCGCGCGCCCCGAAACGCTGCGCTTCTTTCGCCAGCCGGGCCTTGCGGCGGACAACAAGGACACTGCCCGCTTTGACCCGGTGACCGAGGGCGACCGCGCGGCCGAGCGCGCCATGCGCGCCGTGCTGGCCGCGCGCCGCCCCGATGATGCGATCCTGGGCGAGGAATACGGCACCACCCCCGGCACGACCGGCCTGACATGGGTGCTGGACCCGATCGACGGCACCCGCAGCTATCTGTCGGGCAGCCCGGTCTGGGGGGTGCTGATCGCCGCCTGTCAGGGCGACCGGCCTTTGGTCGGCGTGATCGACCAGCCCCATATCGGTGAACGCTTCATCGGCGCGCCGGGCCTGGCCGAGGTTCACGGCCCGCGCGGGCGCACGCCGCTTGCCAGCCGCGCCACCGACCGGCTGGATCAGGCGATCCTGTTCACCACCTTCCCCGAGATCGGCACCGAGGCCGAGGCCCGTGCCTTTCGCCGGGTCGCGGGGCAGGTGCGGCTGGTGCGCTATGGGATGGATTGCTATGCCTATGCGCTGCTGGCGGCGGGCCAGATCGATCTGGTGATCGAGGCCGGGCTGCACCGCTATGACGTGGCCGCGCCGATTGCGGTGATCGAGGCTGCGGGCGGCATCGTCACCGACTGGCGCGGCGGGCGCGCCGATCTGGGCGGGCAGGTGCTGGCCGCCGCCAATCCCGCGATCCATGCCGCCGCACTGGCGGCGCTGAACGCGGCGGGCTAAGCCGGACGAAAGACCAAGGGGGTTCCGATGCGCGAAGACCAGATCGCAGCCGACCAGGTGGATGACGATGATGATGACGAATATGGTGTCGACCCCGAACTGATCGCCGAGCTGAAGCCTGCCGTCGAGGCGCGCGACGCGGCCCGGATCGAGGCGCTGCTGGACCCGCTGCACCCCGCCGACATTGCCGACGTGCTGGAACAGCTTGCCCCCGGCGTCCGTCGCGAACTGCTGGCCCTGTGGTCGGGCGAAATCGACGGCGAGATACTGACCGAGATCGACGAATCGATCCGCGAGGAAGTCATCGAGGCGCTGCCCCCCGAGGTTCTGGCCGAGGCCGTGCGCGAGCTGGACAGCGATGATGTCGTCGACCTGATCGAGGATCTGGAGGAGGACCAGCAAGAGGCGATCCTGGGCGCGCTGGAGGAATCCGACCGCGCCGCCGTCGAACAGTCGCTGTCCTATCCCGAATATTCCGCCGGCCGCCTGATGCAGCGCGAGGTGGTGACCGCCCCCGAACACTGGACCGTGGGCGAGGCCATCGACCACCTGCGCCGCGCCGAGGAACTGCCCGACCAGTTCTATCACGTCATCCTGGTCGACCCGCGTCATCGCCCGGTCGGCTATGTGACGCTGGGCCGGCTGCTGTCGGCACCGCGCGCGACCGCCCTGCGCGCCATCACCGAGGACAGTTTCCGCACCATCCCGATCGACCAGGAGGAATCCGATGTCGCCTATGCCTTCAACCAGTATCACCTGATTTCCGCGCCGGTGGTGGATGACAACGACCGTCTGGTCGGCGTCATCACCATCGACGACGCGATGTCGGTGCTGGATGACGAACACGAGGAAGACATCCTGCGTCTGGCCGGTGTGGGCGAGGAATCCAGCATTGCCGACAGCGTGATTGACACCGCCCGCCAGCGGGTGCCGTGGCTGGGCATCAACATCCTGACCGCGCTGATGGCGGCATCCGTCATCGCGCTGTTCGAGGATTCGATCGCCAAGGTGGTGGCGCTGGCGGTGCTGATGCCGATTGTCGCTTCGATGGGCGGCAATGCGGGCACCCAGACGCTGACCGTGGTGGTGCGCGGTCTGGCGACGAAAAGCCTGACCTCGGCCAACACCTTGCGCATCATCCGACGCGAGATGACGGTGGGGCTGCTGAACGGCGGGCTGTTTGCGGTCATGCTGGGGCTGGTGACATGGCTGTGGTTCGGGGATGTCGAGCTGTCGCTGGTGATCGGCGCGGCGATGGTGGTGAACCTGTTTGTCGCGGCGCTTGGCGGCATTCTGGTGCCATTGACGCTGGACAAGCTGGGGGCCGACCCGGCGCTGGCCTCGCCCATCTTCGTCACGACGCTGACCGATGTGATCGGCTTCTTCGCCTTTCTGGGGCTGGCGACGGTGTTCCTGCTGTGAAGGACGCGCTTCGCAAGGCGATGGCGGCGCGCCGCGCGGCGGTCGTGGATGGCGATGCACAGGCCCGCGCGCAGGCGCATCTGAACGGCGTGCTGGCGGCCCACCACGGCGCGGTGCTGGCCGGTTACATGCCGATGCGGTCGGAAATCGACCCCTTGCCCGCCATGGCCGCGTATCACGCGGCGGGCGGCACGGTGGGCGTGCCGGTGATCCTGGCCCGCGCCACGCCGCTGGTCTTTCATCGCTGGACGCCCGATGCGGCGATGATCCCCGGCACCTTCGGCGCGCAGGTGCCGCAGGCGGGCGTGCCGGTTCAGCCTCAGGTGCTGATCGTGCCGCTTTTGGCCTTTGACGCGCGCGGTTTCCGGCTGGGCTATGGTGGCGGCTTTTACGACCGCACGCTGGCGGGTCTGCGGGCGCGCGGCCCGGTCACCGCCATCGGCTTTGCCTGGGGCGCGCAACAGGTCGACCAAGTGCCGACTGAGCCGACCGACGAGGTGCTGGACCTGATCGTGACCGAGGCCGGGATCATCCGTCCCAACCCATGACCTGACCGGGGTGTGGCCAAGCGCGCCCTGCCGCGCTAGGCTGGCCGCGACTGCCTGCGGGCATGACCCAACACTGGAAAGACGGACCTGACCATGACCTCACCCATTGCCCTTCGTTTTGCCGATACCGATCTGGACGCGCTGGCCGGCCTGCCGGGGCGGGTTGCGCTGCTGATCGACGCCGCCGCGAAAAAGCCGCTGAAGGCCCCGGCGGCGCGGCTTCTGGACAAGGCGACGGGCGGCGCGATCAGCCGGGCCGCGGCGGGCAAGGCCTGGGACAAGCTGGCGGCGGGCGACGCGCTGTCGCTGGCCTTTCCGGCGGGGATGGCCGCCGATGCGCTGTCGCTGGTCAAGTTGCCCGCCGACGCGCCGCAGGCCACGCTGCGAAAGGCCGGTGCCGGTCTGGGCCGCGCCATCCCCGAGGACGGGCTGACGGTGCTGGCGGGCGATCATCCCGGTGCTGCGGAACTGGCCTTTGGTCTGGCGCTGCGCGCCTATGACTTCCGCGATCACAAGACCGGCGAGAACCCGGCCGCCGGCCCGGTCACGCTGATGGCCGACAAGCCCGAGGCCCTGGCCTCGGCCGCTGCCGATCACGCGGCGCTGGCGGAAGGCATCTTTTTCACCCGCGATCTGGTGAACGAACCGGCCAACGTGCTGACCACCGACGACTTCGCCGCGCGTCTGGCCGCCATGCAGGAACTGGGCCTTGAGGTCGAGATACTTGAGGAAGCCGATCTGGAACGGCTGGGGATGCGCGCGCTGCTGGGCGTGGGGCAGGGGTCGGAAAGCCCCTCCAAGGTTGTCGTGATGCAGTGGAACGGCGGCAAGAAAAAGGATGCGCCGCTGGCCCTGATCGGCAAGGGCGTTGTGTTCGACACGGGCGGTATCTCGATCAAGCCCGCTGCGGGCATGGAGGAGATGACCATGGACATGGGCGGCGCCGCCGTGGTCGCGGGCGTCATGCGCACGCTGGCGCTGCGCAAGGCCCGCGCCAATGTCGTCGGTCTGGTGGGCCTGGTCGAGAACATGCCCGACGGCCGCGCACAGCGCCCCGGCGACATCGTGCGATCGATGAAGGGCGACACGATCGAGATCATCAACACCGATGCCGAGGGGCGTTTGGTGCTGGCTGATGTGCTGTGGTATGCGCAGGACCGCTTCCAGCCTGCCGCGATGATCGACCTGGCGACGCTGACCGGCGCGATCATCATCGCGCTTGGTCACGACAATGCCGGCGTGTTCTCGAACGACGACGGCCTGGCCGATCAGATCCTGTCCGCCGCCGCGACCGAGGACGAAGGCGCCTGGCGGCTGCCGATGGGTCCGTCCTATGACGACCAGTTGAAATCGCGGCTGGCCGACATGAAAAACACCGGCACCCGCGCCGGTGGCTCGATCACCGCGGCGCAGTTCCTGAAGCGGTTCGTCAAGGACGGCACGCCCTGGGCACATATCGACATCGCCGGTGTGGCGATGCCGCCTGCGGAAACCACGCTGGCCCCCAAGGGCGCGACCGGCTGGGGGGTGATGACGCTGAACCGGCTGATCGAGGATGGCTATGCCGATGCCGCTGGCAAAGGTCAGGCGCGCAAGGGCAAGGCGAAGGGCAAGGTCAACCCGAATGCCAAAGGCGGCAAGGGCAAGGCCGCCCGCGCCGTGCGCGCCGACGACGCGCCGGTGAAGGGCTATCCGACCGATCTGCATGACGCCGGTGACGGCAGCACCGCGCCGCGTGGCCACAAGCTGTAAGCGCCGATGGCCGATGCGCTGTTCTACCACCTGACCGGCTCGACGCTGGAGGGGCTGCTGCCGGTGCTGATCGGCAAATGCCGCGCGGCGGGCTGGCGGGTGGTGGTGCGGGGCCGCGATGCCGAACGCATGGATTGGCTGGATCAGAAGCTGTGGCTGACCGGCGATGACGGGGATTTCCCCGCGCATGGCCTGTCAGGCGGGCCGCATGATGCCGATCAGCCGGTGCTGCTGACCTGTGACGACGCCGTGCCGAATGGCGCGCAGGCGCTGATCGCGGTTGACGGGGCCACGGTCGCGCCCGCCGAACTGGCCGGGCTGGCGCGCGCGCTGATCCTGTTCGACGGCGGCGATCAGGCCGCCGTCCAGCACGCCCGCGATCAGTGGAAAACCCTGGTCGCGGCGGGCATTGCCGCGCAATACTGGGCCGAGGATGCTGGTCGCTGGTCCAAACGCGCCGAAAGCGGTGCGGCTGAACAGGCTTGACTCTGCCGCGCCGATCCTTGATATGACGCGGACCCGGCGGGCCATGCGGCTTTCGCCGGTCCATTGTTTTGAAATCGTCCCCCACGGGACGCGCTGTCCGAGGCGGGGAAACCCACCAACACCGCAAGGGGCCACAGGGCGCGGCAACGAAAAAGGAACGACCCATGTTCGCGGTCCTCAAGACGGGCGGCAAGCAATACAAGGTGCAGGCGGGTGACGTGCTGCGCGTTGAAAAGCTGTCGGCCATTGCTGGCGAAAAAGTCCAGTTCAACGACATTCTGTTTGTCGGCGGCGACAAGCCGGTGTTCGGCGCGCCCTTCGTGGCCGGTGCCGGCGTGCAGGCCGAAGTCATCGACACGATCAAGGCCGACAAGGTCATCACCTACCACAAGCGCCGCCGCAAGCATTCGTCGCAGCGCACCCGTGGTCACCGTCAGACCCTGACCCTGATCCGCATCACCGACGTGCTGGGCACCGGTGCCGACAAGTCGGGCGTGAAAGCCGCCGTTGGCGCGCGCACCCGTGTCGAGGCCGAACCGGCCGCCGAAGCCAAGCCGAAGCGCGCCCGCAAGGCCGCTGAAACGGCTGAATCGAAGGAGTAATCCCCCATGGCACACAAGAAAGCAGGCGGTAGCTCTCGCAACGGTCGCGATTCCGCGGGCCGTCGTCTGGGCGTCAAGCTGTTCGGTGGGCAGGATGCCGCGCCGGGCAACATCATCGTGCGTCAGCGCGGCACCCAGTGGTGGCCGGGCGAAGGCGTCGGCATGGGTCGTGACCATACGATCTTTGCCGTGACCGAAGGCAAGGTCACCTTCCGAAAGGGCCTCAAGGGCCGCACCTTCATTTCGGTGCTACCCGCCGCACCCGCCGCCGAATAACTGTATCTTCACAGTTCACGGATAAGGGGATCGGCGGAAACGCCGGTCCCCTTCGCCATTTCCGTCACGGGAATCGGGGACCGGCAGCAAGGCCGCGGCGCGTCGGAGGATCGCGCCAAAGGCCAGAACAATGACGCCGAACGCCCGTCCCGTGACGCCGCGTTTCAAGGGAGGAACGCCCATGATGGAAGACCTGATCGACGCCCCGGCGGCCGCGCGCCAGCCGATCATCGCCGCCGACCGCTTTGTGCTGCGCCCGCTGCGCGCCTCGGACGCCGGGATGATCGCCTTTTACGCCGCCGATCCGCGCATCGCCAAAGGCACCCGCGCCATTCCCCATCCGCTGCCCCCCGGCGCGACCGAGGCTTTCGTGCAGCGCGCGCTGTCGGCGGATCGTGACGAAGACGTCTGGGTGATCGACGGATCGGCGCATGATCTGGATGAGGTGATGGGCCTTGTTTCGCTGACCCGGCTGGCGGATGGCCAGTCCGAGGTCGGCTTTTGGGTCGGCCCGGCTTTCTGGAACACCGGCATCGCCAGCCAGGCGGTCGCGGCGCTGGTCGCGGCCAATCCGCATCGCGCCAAAAGCCTGTGTGCCGAGGTGTTTCAGGACAATCCCGGTTCGGCGCGGGTCTTGACCAATGCGGGATTTACCTATCTGGGTGATGCAGAAAGCTGGTCGGTGGCCCGCGACGCGCGGGTGCCGACCTGGACCTATCTGCGCAAGAACTAGGACAGGATCGGCATGGGGCGCACCAATCTTCAGACCGAACGGCTGAGCCTGCGCCCCGTCGCCCCCGAGGATGAGGCCGCGGTGCTGGCAGCCTTGGCCGACATCCAGGTGGTGCGGTGGCTGGCCGTCGTGCCCTTTCCCTATCGACCCGAACATTTCCGCGACTGGCAGCCGACCGCGCGTCCGGGTGAGACCTGGGCGGTCGACACGCCCGGCGGGCTGATCGGCGTGGTCGGACTAAGCCTGATCGAGGACGAGGCCGAGGGGAAGGCGGTCGATGCCGCGGCCATTCCTGCAATGGCTGACAGCATAGCAGAGGGGGACGCGCCAGGCGAAAGCGCGGTTGTCCAGCCCTCCGCCGAGGGGGGGCGCGTCGAGCGTCTGCCTGCCGACAGTCCGGCCGGCGCCAGTCTGGTCGGCGACAGTCTGGCCGCAACGCCCGTGCCCGCAACGCCTGTGTCCGCCGACAGCCTGCCCGGCGATGCCGCCTTGACCGGCCCCGCGCGCGCCAGTGATCCGCAGGTGAACCACACCGCGCCGCCGCCCCTGGCCGTGGCCCTTGGGTTGCTGCCCGCCGAGGCCCCGACCTTTAAGGATGCCGACGCGCCCGTCGCGCAAGCCGCCGACGCGCCCGCCTCCGACGCCAGCGACGACGCCCCCGATCCCCTTCAGGCCCCGCGACCGCCGATGCGGCTGGAACTGGGCTATTGGTTCGCGCGCTCTGCCTGGGGCCGGGGCTACGGCACCGAGGCCGTGGGCGCCGTCGTGGCCGATCACTTCGCAGACCCGCAGGCCGCGCCGATCACTGCGCATGTGCATGACGGCAATATCCGGTCGGAATCGGTGCTGCGCCGCATCGGCTTTCAGGCCATCGGCCCGCGCCGCTATTACGCCGAGGCCCTGAAGCGCGAGGTGGACGCGACCACCCTGCGCATCACCCGGTCCGACTGGCTGGCCGCGAACCCGCTGCGGATCGGCACTGAACGGCTGGTGCTGGACCCGCTGTCCGCCGCCGATGCGCCCGCCTTGCGGCGGCTGCTGACCTATCCGGCGGTCGGTCGCAATCTGTTCCTGTTCCCCGCTGACTGGTCCGAGGCCGCCGCGCGGCAGTTCATTGCCGACTGGGCCTGGCAGGGCCAGCCGCCCTATCGGCTGGCGATCCGGCTGCGCGACGCGCAGGGCGGGCTGGCGCTGATCGGCATGATCGGCATCGGCGCGGGCGAGGCGCCCGAGGTCTTTTATGCCATCGACCCGGTGCATGGCCGCAGCGGCCTGATGACCGAGGCCCTTGCCGCCTTTCTGGATCACGTCATCCGCCGCCACGCGCCGCCCGCGCTGACGGCGCGGGTGTTCACCGATAATGGCACATCGGCGCGGCTGCTGGAACGCGCGGGCTTTCAGCGCCAGCCGGATACGGGCATGGCCCATTCCGCTGCGCGGGGCGAGGCCGCCCCGGTCTGGACCTATCGGCTGGATCTGGGCGCGAATCCGGCCGGGGCCTGACCCCTACCACCGGCCCGAGGCACCGCCGCCGCGCGACGATCCGCCGCCGAAACTGCCGCCGCCGCCGCCCCCGCGTCCGCCGCCAAAGCCGCTGCGCGTGGGCCGATCCATGCCCCACGGCCCGCGCGAAGGGGGTGCAGGCGGGGCGGGGTCAGGTCCGAACCAGCCGCATTGGCCGCAGCGCGCCATGTGGCGGGTGGCGATCTGGCCGGTCGCGTCGGCCTCGTTCAGGGTGACGGCTTCCAGCTTGGTCGCACCGCAATTGGGGCAGGCGCGCGACCGCGCGCCTTGATGCCGCCGCCAGACGTTCCAGCCAAACAGGCTGGCGATGACGCCAAAGAACCCGGCCGGGATCAGCGCCGACCAGTCGAAGCCACGGCTGCGGCCGCCCGGCACCGCCGCGCCCGGCTGTCCGGCGCGGGGCAGGGCAATGCGGTCGATCATCGCGTTCACCGTGTCGGTGATCGCCCGGCCGGGGTCCGCGCCGATCTGCGGCAGCAGGGTGCGGCTGATGATGTCCTGCGCGGTCAGGTTCGCCTCATCGTTGTAGCCCGCGCCCAGCTCGATCCGGGCGAAGCGTTCGGCGGGCAGGACCAGCAACAGGATGCCATCATTCGACCGCGCCTGACCGATGCCCCAGTCGTTGAACAGCGCGGTCGCATAGCCCTCGGGCGAGGTTTTCACGTCGCGCACCGGCTGGGTCACCACCGCCACCTGAATGCCGGTCTCGCGGTCCAGCGCGGTGATGCGCTCGCCCAGCGACAGCAGTTGCGCATCCGACAAGAGCCGCGCCTGATCCAGCACCCCCGGCCCGGTCAGCGCCCGGCCCACCTCTTGCGCCAGCCCGGCGATGGCCCAAAGCCCGGCGATCAGCGTGATCAGCGCGCCCGCAATCCGCCCCCGCATCTCAGCGGTCCAGCAATTCGGGACCGCCCGCGATCAGCGGGTCGATCTTGCCGATCACCTTGGCATCCTTGCCGCGATAATCGACGGCGTGCAGCAGCGTCTGGATCGCCGCGATCCGCGCCCGGCGCTTGTCGTCGGACCGGATCACCGTCCAGGGCGCGCCCGGCAGATGGCTGCGCGCCAGCGTGTCGCCGATCGCCTGGGTGTAATCATCCCATTTCTTCAGCCCCTCGACGTCGATCCAGGACAGCTTCCACTGTTTCAGCGGATCCTGTTCGCGGGCCAGGAACCGGCGCAACTGTTCCGCCCGCCCGACCGAGAGCCACAGCTTGACCAGGATCACCCCGTCATCGACCAGCGTCTGTTCAAAGCCGGGAAGCTGGCGGAAGAACTGTTCGCGCTGCGCATCGCTGGAAAAGCCGAACACCTTTTCGACAACGCCCCGGTTATACCAGGACCGGTCGAACAGCGCGACTTCGCCCGCCGCGGGCAGCCAGTCGACATAGCGTTGGAAATACCATTGGGTTGCCTCGCGTTCGGTCGGTTTGGGCAAGGCGACGATATAGGCCGAACGCGGGTTCAGGTTTTCGCGCATCACCTCGATCGTGCCGCCCTTGCCGGCGGCGTCGCGCCCCTCGAACAGCACGACGATGCGCTTGCCGGTATCGATCACATCGCGCAGCATCTTGACCAGTTCGATCTGAAGCGCGTCCATATGCGGGCCGTAGTCATCCTTGGGCAGTTCGCTGCGATAGGGAAAGCCGGGGTCCAGGATGTCGTTCTTGCCCGCATCCCTGATCGCCTTGCGGATCGAGGCCGGGGCGCCGTTCTTCAGAAAGGCGGTGATGTCGCCGACAAAGGGAATGGCGCCCTGCTTTTTATCCTTGCTCATCGCGTGTCTCCGCTTGGCCGATGCGGGCCAGGTCAAAGGGGGTGGTCTGGTAGATTTCGTTGATCCAGTTGCCATACAGAAGATGGGCGTGGCTTTTCCAGCGGTTCGCGGGCGGACGCGCCGGGTCGTCATCGGGATAGTAATTCGCCGGAACCCTGATCGGCTTGCCCGCCGCCACGTCGCGGTCATATTCGCCCTTCAGCGAGCCGCTGTCATATTCAAAATGGTTGAACACATACAGCGCCCGGTGGCCGGCATCCTGCACAAGGCACGGCCCGGTGTCATCGCTGGCCAGCAGCGTGCGCAGGCCGGGGCGAGCGTCGATATCGGCCTGGCGGACCTCGGTCCAGCGGCTGACGGGCACCAAGAGGTCATCGGAAAAGCCGCGCAGATAGGGGCTGGCCGGGGCGAGGTTGTGATGGCGAAAGCAGCCGAAAGCCTTGTCATCCAGCGCGTGCTTGGGCAGGCCGTGGAAATGCCAGGCCATCGCCATGCCGCCCCAGCAGACGCCGAAGGTCGAATGGACATGGCTTTGCGTCCAGTCGAACACCTGGGTCAGCTCATCCCAATAGGTGACCTCGGCAAAGGGCAGATGCTCGATCGGGGCGCCGGTGACGATCAGCCCGTCAAAGCGTTCACCGCTGGCCGCGACCTCGGAAAACGGGCGGTAGAAGCTGCCGATATGTTCGGCGGGCGTGTTGCGGCTTTCGTGATCCGACATGCGGATCAGCTGAAAGTCGATCTGCAAGGGCGTCGCCCCGATCAGCCGCGCGAACTGGGTTTCGGTGACGATCTTTTTCGGCATCAGGTTCAGCAGGCCGATGCGCAGCGGGCGGATGTCCTGCATCGCGGCACGCCCCGGCGTCATCACCATCACCCCCTCGCGCGAGAGCAGGTCAAAGGCGGGCAGCGTTTCAGGCAGGGTGATCGGCATCAGCGTTTCCCTTCGATGGCGCGGGCGATCAGGTCGATGACATCCTCGGGGCTGCGCACCCGTGCCACGTCATCGGCGGCCACCTTGACGCCCCAGTTGCGCGCCATCGCCGCATAGCGTGGCTGGCGATGTGCAAGCGCGCGGGCATAGGTCCAGCGCACGAAATCATCGGGATCGACCTGCTGTTCGGTCAGCCCGCGCTGCACCCGGTAATCGACCCAGGCGCGTTCCAGAAAGGCGGGCTGGTAATACATCGGCTTTGGCGCGCGATCAAAGCGGCGCACCAGTTCGGCGGTGTGATCGTCCGACCCCTCGATCCAGACCAGCAAGAGGTCGCGCGCCAGGGCCGTCATCACCGGATCGGCGGGATCGTCCGGGTCCACCACCTCGCAGATGGAGCCGCCGCTGTCGCAGACGAAATGCGGGATGCCATAGATGTCATGGGCGCGGGCGATGAAATGGCGCGTGTCCAGCAGGGCCGCGATCTCGGCGGCGCGGTGCTGGTTCTGGCGCTCCATATAGTCGTCGAAGGCCAGACCGCCCCGCGACAGGCTGCCCGGCTTGCCCAGATAGGTCGAGAGCGGCGCAAGATTGTGGAAGGTGATGTTGCTGGCGATATAGACCGCATCCTGCATCAGCAATTCGCGCAGGAACGGCACGCGCATCGCCTCGCGCTTGAAATTGTCGGCGATATGTTCGCCCATGTAGCGGGTGCCGATCCGGTAATCGACGCTGTAGTGAAACCAGCCCTGCGCCGGGGGCGCGCTGTCGCGCAGCAGGGTGGCGATATGGGTCTTGCCCAGGCCCGACATGCCAAAGAACAGGATGCGCCGGTTGTCGGCGCGCAGCCAGCTTTCGGCGGTGGGATAGATCATGGCAGGCCCTTTCTGTCGCCTCCCGGTTCTAGACCCGGCGCGCGCACAAAAAAAGGCCCCGCGCGGAGGCGGGGCCTTTTCGATGTGGGGCAGATGGATCAGAACGTCCAGCCAACCTTCAGGCCAACCGCGACCGCATCGTTCTTGGTCATGTTGGCGCGGGCGGCGTTGGCGGTTTCCGCATCGGCATCGCCGATGTTCAGATAGCGCGCGCCCAGCGTGACCTTCATGTTGTCCTGGGTATAGACCGCGGCAACGCCAATGCCCTTGTAGCCATCGGTCGGGGCCAGCGGGCTGACCAGCTTGCTGTCGCCCTTGGGTTCATAGCTGACAAAGACCGAGCCGGACCAGTTTTCGTTGAACTTGCGGCCCACGCCCAGGGTATAGGTCCAGCTATCCTTCAGATCGACCAGACCGCCACCGGTCAGCGCCTTGAAGCCCGCCGGATCGACCTTGAAGGCCGACCAGTCGGCCCAGCGGATCGAGCCGAACACCAGCGTGTCAGCCGCAACGCCGGTCTGGAAGTCCAGGTTGACGGCCTGCGGGGTCTCGACCTCGGTGCTGCCCAGCTTCGCCGATTTCCCCTGCGAGGCCAGCACCAGTGCCATCGGCACGCCGTTCAGCGTCTCGGTGGTGTTGAAGTCGTGCTTGGTCTTAGAGAAATAGGTCAGCGCCACGCGCGCCGCGATTTCCGGCTTTTCCCAGGCCACGCCCAGGATATAGCCCAGGCTGGTGTTGGTATCCATGCTGGCGTTGTAGCCGCTGACGCCGCCATAGGCGCGGCCCTTGAGCGTCACATCGGCCGACGAGCGCGAGACCCGCAGACCGCCATGCACCGACCAGGCATCATCGATCTTGTAGCGCACGAGGCCGGTCAGGCCCTGCGACTTGACCTTGACGTTGGTGCCGCCCAGGGCCACCGACAGCGCGGGGTCATAGGTGACATCGGCGCCATAGGCGTGGTCATAGATCACCGCGAAGGACAGTTTTTCGTCGATGTCACGCTTGTAGGCAAAGCCCGGCAGGCTGTGGTCGGACGCGACCGAGCCGGTGGGCCGACCGCCGAAGATCGCCACATCGCGGCCATCGACCGACGGCATGATCCGGCCATAGGACAGTTCGACGTAATTGCCCTGTTCAAACAGCACGCCGATGGACTGGCCCGAACGGTCCAGTCCACCCGCAAGTGCCGGGGTCGACAGGATGGCCAGCGCGCTGGCACCCATCATGATCTTTTTCATGGTTTCCTCCCTGGGGAAAAGCATTCCTCACGGGCAGGTTAGCACCGGCACGACATCGGTCAATCAAAGGTGAAGCGTGACGTAACGTCGCCCCGCAGCGGGGCGGGAACTGTCTTGATTGTGCAACATCACCGGCACGGCCGCAGCGGGGCTGCGGCCATCGGGCGTCTTTGCGCCGGGTGGGCGGCTGTGGCACAAGGGGATGACGCAGATGCCGAAGGCCGCCATGACCCAGATGAACCCGCATAACCATCGCCCCGCACCTGGACCTGCCCGTGCACCGCTGCCGAAATGGAAGCTGCCCAAGCCCGTCAATGCGGGGCTGTGGGCGCGCACCCCGCCGGCGTTGTTTCCGGCGCTGATGGGGGTGATCGGGCTGGCCCTGGCCTGGCGGCGGGGGATCGCGGCGTTCTCGCTGCCGCAGGGGCTGGCTGACCTGCTGGCAGGGGCGGTGGCGCTGCTGGCGGCTTTCGCGCTGCTGACGATCACCGTCAAGATCGCGCGCCGCCCCGCTGTGGTGGCCGAGGATCTGCGCATCCTGCCGGGCCGCGCGGGTCTGGCGGCGGCGGTGCTGTCGGCCTGGCTGCTGGTGGCGCTGATCGCGCCGGTCGCCCCGGTGCTGGCGCGCGGGCTGTGGGTCGCCGTCGGGCTGGCGCATCTGGCCCTGATCGGTGCCTTCCTGGTCGCGCTGCGCGCCGGGCCGCCGGAACAGCGCGGTGTGACGCCCGCCTGGCACCTGATGCTGTCCGGCCCGGTCCTGGGGGCGCTGGCGGCGCTGGCGGTCGGCTGGCCGGAGGTGGCGGCGGCGATCTTTTGGCCGGTGCTGGCGGTTGCCGTGGCGATCTGGGCCGCCTCGGGCTGGCAATTCGCGCACGAGGCACCGCCCGCACCGCTGCGCCCGCTGCTGGCGGTGCATCTGGCGCCGCTGGCAGTGTTCGGCACCGTGGCGCAGGGGCTGGGGATGACCGGGCTGGCGCTGACACTCGCCACGCTGGCGGGGGTGTTGCTGGCGGTGCTGGTGGCGGCGTCCCGCTGGCTGCTGGCGGCGGGCTTCACGCCGTTCTGGGGCGCGCTGACCTTTCCGCTGGTGGCCACGGCAAGCCTGTGGCTGGCGGTCGGCTGGCGTCTGGCGGGCGGGCTTTTGCTGGTGGCCGCCACGCTGATCGTGGTGCCGATCGCCTTTCAGGTCTTCAAGATGTGGGCCTCGGGTCAATTGGCGATCAAGACCAACGCTGCCGTGGCCTGACCGGCTTGCCTTTCCGGCCTATCCGTGAAACAGGGAACCGCCAAACGACACCTGCCCAGGAGCGCCCGATGCAGATTCGTGAGGCCCTTACCTTTGATGACGTCCTGCTGGTTCCGGCGGCATCCTCGGTCCTGCCATCCGATGCCGATGTCACCACCCATGTGACCAAATCCATCCGCATGAACATCCCGCTGCTGTCCAGCGCGATGGACACCGTGACCGAGGGGCGCATGGCCATCGCCATGGCCCAGGCCGGCGGGATCGGCGTGATCCATCGCAACCTGGATATCGAGGCGCAGGCCGCCGAGGTGCGCCGCGTCAAGCGCTTTGAATCGGGCATCGTCTATAATCCGATCACCCTGACCGCCGATCAGACCCTGGCGGATGCCAAGGCGTTGCAGGATCGCTATAACGTTACCGGCTTTCCGGTGGTCGATGAGGCCGGCCGCGTCGTCGGCATCGTCACCAACCGCGACATGCGCTTTGCCAGCGACGACAAGACCCCGGTGCGGGTGATGATGACGGCCAACAACCTGGCCATCCTTCAGGAACCAGCTGATCTGGACGCCGCCAAAAGCCTGATGAAGGCGCGGCGCATCGAAAAGCTTTTGGTGACCGACGGGCAGGGCAAGCTGACCGGCCTGCTGACGCTGAAGGACACCGAAAAGGCGGTGCTGAACCCCCTGGCCTGCAAGGATGAGATGGGGCGGCTGAGGGTTGCGGCGGCCTCGACCGTGGGGGATGCCGGGTTTGAGCGCAGCGCCGCGCTGATCGAGGCGGGCTGCGATCTGATCGTCATCGACACCGCGCACGGCCATTCAGAGGGCGTCGCGCGCGCCGTCGAACGGGTGAAGGCGCTGTCGAACGCGGTGCAGGTCGTTGCCGGCAACGTCGCCACCGCCGAGGCCACGCGCGCCCTGATCGGCGCAGGGGCGGATGCGGTCAAGGTTGGGATCGGTCCCGGCTCGATCTGCACCACGCGTATCGTGGCGGGCGTCGGCGTGCCGCAACTGACCGCGATCATGGACAGCGCCTCGGCGGGGGGCGACGTGCCGGTGATCGCCGATGGCGGCATCAAGTATTCGGGCGATTTCGCCAAGGCGATTGCCGCCGGGGCGTCCTGCGCGATGGTCGGCAGCGCGATTGCCGGGACCGACGAAAGCCCGGGCGAGGTGATCCTGTATCAGGGCCGCCAGTTCAAGGCCTACCGCGGCATGGGCAGCCTTGGCGCCATGGCGCGCGGCAGTGCCGACCGCTATTTCCAGAAGGATGCCGCCAGCGACAAGCTGGTGCCCGAAGGGATCGAGGGGCAGGTCAGCTACAAGGGCCCGGCGGCGGCGGTGATCCACCAGCTTGTCGGTGGCCTGCGCGCCGCCATGGGCTATACCGGCAACCGCAGCGTGGCCGAGATGCGCAAGAACTGCCAGTTCGTCCGCATCACCGGGGCCGGGCTGAAGGAAAGCCATGTCCATGACGTGCAGATCACCCGCGAAAGCCCGAATTATCGCGTAATGTGATGAGGTTGCGGGGTGATTTTCAGTCAGCGTCTCAGGTTGCGCCGTGACCCCCGCGGCGCGCCTTCAGGCCGCGATCGAGGTGCTGGATGCCTTTGTCGCGGGCGATGCGGCTGAACGCGCGCTGACCAACTGGGCGCGCGGGCACCGTTTTGCCGGCTCGGGCGACCGCGCCGCGATCCGCGATCTGGTCTATCACGCGCTGCGCCGCCTGCGGTCGCTGGCGGTGCGCGGCGGCGCCCACGATGGGCGCGGGCTGATGCTGGGCTGGTGCCATGAGCAGGGGATCGACCCGGCCAGCCTGTTCGGTGCCGACCGCCACGCGCCAGCCCCCCTTGCGGCGGGTGAGGGAGTGGCACGCCAGCCCTCGCCGGATGATCTGCTGGACCTGCCGGATTGGCTTATCACCCGCCTGCGCGCCGATCTGGGCGTTGATCTGCCGCGTGTCGCCACAGCCCTGCGCGACCGCGCGCCGGTCTTCCTGCGCGCCAATCCCCTGCGCGGTGATCCGGCGGCGGCGATAGATGCCCTGGCGGCTGACGGGGTTGAGGCGGTCTTCAGTCCTGATGTGAAGAATGCCCTGCAAGTTGTTTCCGGGGAAAGGAAAATCTCATCTGGCCATGCCTATCTTGAGGGCCTGGTCGAGGTTCAGGATCTGTCATCCCAGGCAGCCGTCATGGCGCTGCCCGATGTCGCGGGCTTGCGCGTTCTGGATTACTGCGCGGGCGGCGGTGGCAAGGCGCTTGCCCTGGCTGCGCGGGGCGCGCAGGTCCACGCCCATGACATCAGCGCCGCCCGCCTGGCCCCGCTGCGTGACCGCGCGCACCGTGCCGGGGCCGATGTCGCGCTGATCGCGCCGGGCCAGGTCAGCGGTCAGTTCGATCTGGTCGTGGTCGATGTGCCATGTTCGGGCGCCGGAACCTGGCGCCGCACGCCCGAGGCGAAATGGCGCCTGACCCCCGATCGTCTGGCCGAACTGGTGGCGACCCAGGCGGAAGTGCTGCGCCAGGCCGCCGGTCACGTCGCGCCGGGCGGGCAGTTGGCCTATCTGACATGCTCGCTTCTTGCTGATGAAAACGAAAGCCAAATCAGCGTGTTGCAAAGCGATCCTCAGTGGCGGACTGAAGACGTGCGGCGATGGTTGCCGCAGATCGGTGGCGGCGATGGGTTTTTCCTGGCGCGGGCCACACGTCTGGGTTGACTAGCGCACGTTAACCTTTCCTTAAGATCTGCTGTGCAACAAGATCCTCGAACGGGGTTTGATTGTGACGCAGACGGCGATTCTGGTGATCCTGGTGATGGCGGCGGCGGTTGCGGCGCTGTGGCTGACGCTGCATCGGCGGCATCTTGACCTGCATCGGGCGATGGCCGCCGATGCAGTGCCCAGTTTCGTGACAGATCGTCATGGCGGGCGTGGCCTGCCCAACCGCGCCGCGCAGCAGGCACTGCCGGGGGTGGTCTCGGCGGATGATGCACTTGTTGCGTTGCTGGGGCGCAGCTTTGCCGATCCGCGCCTTGTCGTGCGCCGCCTGATCGCCCTGGCACGTGTTGCAGGCACCGCCAGTGAGGATGTGGTGACCGCGCGCAGCCATCAGCGCGTGACAGTGCAGGCGATCCCCTGGCGGCGGCTGGTCTGGCGGGTGCTGGACCTGACCGCGCCCGAGCCCGATCTGGATGGTCCCGGTGCCGAGGCCGTCCCGCGTGTGACGGTCGATCCCCAAGGGCGGGTGCGGTCGCAGAATGGCGCGATGACCGCGTTGATTGGTGGCCCGGTCGTGCAGTTGGCGCGGCTGATCGGTGATCGCCCGCCGCGCCACGCCAGTGACGTGCAGATTGCCACCGCGCGCGGGCGCGAGATGCGCACCATCGTCATCCGCGCCTTGCCCGACGATCTGCGCGAAATCTATCTGTTCGCGCCGCCCGCATCCGCGCCGCCTGCCGACCCCACCTCATTCGAGGCGCTGCCGGTGGCGCTGCTGCGGCTGTCGGCCGAAGGGCGGATCGTGCTGGCCAACCGCGCCGCGCGCGCCCTTCTGGGCCCGTTCCCCGCCGACGCGGCGCTTGTCGAGGTGCTTGAGGGGCTGGGCCGCCCGGTCGTCGACTGGATCGCCGAGGCTTTGCGCGGCGTCGCCGAAAGCCGCCCAGAGGTGCTGCGCGCCCGCCGCAGCGACCGGGAAATCTATCTTCAGGTCTCGCTCAGCCGCGTGACCCAGGCGGGCCAGTCAGGGCTGGTGGCGGTGCTGTCTGACGCCACTGCCCTCAAGACCCTCGAAGCGCAGTTCGTGCAAAGCCAGAAGATGCAGGCCATCGGCCAGCTGGCCGGTGGCGTGGCGCATGATTTCAACAACCTTCTGACCGCGATCAGTGGCCATTGCGACCTGCTGATGCTGCGCCGCGATCCTGCCGACAGCGATTATGCCGATCTTGACCAGATCCGCCAGAACGCCAACCGCGCCGCCAGCCTGGTGGGGCAATTGCTGGCGTTTTCGCGCAAACAGACGCTGAAGCTGCGGGTGATGGATCTGCGCGACACGCTGTCGGATCTGACTCATCTGCTGAACCGCCTTGTCGGTGAGCGGGTGCAACTGACGCTGGCCCATGACGCCGACCTTCCGCCGATCCGCGCCGACAAGCGACAATTCGAACAGGTCATCATGAACCTGGTGGTGAACGCGCGCGACGCGATGCCCGCCGGTGGCACGATCCGTGTCGAGACCGAACGCCTGGCGTTGGACGCGGCGATGATGCGCGACCGCGCCACCGTGCCCGAGGGCTGCTATGTCGTCGTTCGCGTGATCGACGCCGGCACCGGCATTCCCCCCGACCGGATCGGCAAGATCTTCGACCCGTTCTATACCACCAAACGCACGGGCGAGGGGACGGGCCTCGGACTTTCAACCGCCTATGGGATCATGAAACAGACCGGCGGCTTCATTTTCGCCGACAGCACGCCGGGCCAAGGCTCGGTCTTCAGCCTGTATTTCCCCGCCCATGCCGGACCGGTGGAGGATGAGGTCGAGGCCGACCCGGCCCCTGTCACCCTGCGCTCGGCGACCAAGGGCACCGCGACGGTCCTTCTGGTCGAGGATGAGGCCCCGGTGCGCGCCTTTGCCAGCCGCGCGCTGCGGCTGAAGAACCTGACCGTCTATGAGGCCGAGAACGCCGAAGAGGCGATGCGCGTTCTGGAGGATCCCGACCTGGCGATCGACGTCTTTGTGACCGATGTCATCATGCCTGGAATGGACGGCCCCAGTTGGGTGCGCGAGGCGTTGAAAACCCGCCCCGGCACGCGGGTGATCTTTGTTTCGGGCTATGCCGAGGACATTTTCGAGGATGGCCGCCCCGAGGTGCCGGGATCGGTCTTCTTGCCGAAACCGTTTTCCCTGCGCGAATTGACCGACACGGTGCTGGGCCAGCTTGTCTAGCCGGCCGCCGCATAAAGCGCGGCGTCAGCCGCCAGGTGCTGACGCAGCCGCGCCTCGGATGCCGGTGACAGCGCGACATCGACCGCGGGCGGCACGTTCACGCGCGGCAATGTCACGATGCAATCCAATCGATCCTCAAGGAAGTGAACGAAGCGGTCCATGTCCTCATATCGAAACAGGTGATCGACCATCAGCCCGCCGCGATCGTCGCATAGAAAGTCGCTCTGCCGCCCCAGATCGGCATGCGGGGCGGGGCTGTCGGCCAGGTAATCCTGCACGAAGGTCTCGAAACTCTTGCCGCTCATCAGGTGCTGCGGATCGTCGCGGTCATCGCGCAGCCGAAACCGATACCAGCTTTGCACCCACGACAGCGGCTCGCGGATCAGCGCGACGGTGGTAAAGGCGCCACCCGCGCGACCGCATAGCAGCGGCGCCAGGTGGGCGTGAAAATCCCGCGCGGGCAGGTGCTTCATCGCGGCAGGGCGGGACATGTTGAAGGCGGCCAGCGGCTCGAGCGCTGATTCAACCGCCGTCGACCCGGCCTTTGGCGTCGCCAAAAACACCAGCCTTTGATCCCAGAACACCAGCATCGCCCACCTTTCCCGCGCCGCGCGAAATCCGGCGCGCGTCAACCAAATCTTAAGACCTTCGACCTAAACCGGAGACAGGGCCGAGTCGAGACAAAGCCCCCGCGCCGAAACCGGGCAAACTGGGCCTTGCCTCATGGATCGGCACAAAGTAGGAATGGGAACAAGACAAGAACATTTGCCGGTCACCGGGGGAGTTCGATTGCCCACCGGTGGGGGCTGTGGAATAAGGGCAGGGCAATGGCAGTCACCTCTAGCACGGCGAACCTTTTCGATATGACCGATAAACGCAACGCAGACCGGCAGAAGGCGCTTGATTCGGCGCTGGCCCAGATCGAACGGCAGTTCGGCAAGGGTTCGATCATGAAACTGGGCGCCGACAGCCCGGCGATGGAGATTGAGGCGACCTCGACCGGGTCGCTGGGTCTCGACATCGCCCTTGGCATCGGCGGCCTGCCCAAGGGCCGGATCGTCGAGATTTATGGCCCTGAAAGCAGCGGCAAGACCACGCTGACGCTGCATGTCGTCGCGGAAGAACAGAAAAAGGGCGGCGTATGTGCCTTTGTCGACGCCGAACACGCGCTGGACCCGCTTTATGCGAAAAAGCTGGGCGTCGACCTGGATGAGCTTTTGATCAGCCAGCCCGATACCGGCGAACAGGCGCTGGAGATCGTTGACACGCTGGTGCGGTCGGGCGCGGTCAGCCTGATCGTGGTCGATTCGGTTGCGGCCCTGACTCCGAAGGCCGAGATCGAGGGCGACATGGGCGATGCCACGGTTGGCGCGCAGGCCCGGCTGATGAGCCAGGCGATGCGCAAGCTGACCGCCAGCATCGGGCGCAGCAACTGCATGGTGATCTTCATCAACCAGATCCGCATGAAAATTGGCGTCATGTTCGGCAACCCCGAGACCACTTCGGGCGGGAACGCGCTGAAGTTCTATGCCTCGGTGCGTCTGGATATTCGCCGCACCGGCTCGATCAAGGATCGTGATGAGGTCGTGGGCAACACGACACGCGTGAAGGTGGTCAAGAACAAGGTGGCACCGCCCTTCAAGCAGGTCGAATTCGACATCATGTATGGCGAGGGAATTTCCAAGGTTGGCGAGCTGATCGATCTGGGCGTCAAGGCCGGGGTCGTGGAAAAATCCGGTGCCTGGTATTCCTATGGCGACGAGCGCATCGGCCAGGGTCGCGAGAACGCCAAGCAATATCTGCGCGACAATCCTGCCGCTGCAACCTCGATCGAGGACAAGATCCGCGCCAGTCACGGGCTGGATTTCGGGGCCAGCCCCGACGACGATTCGGTCGTGGATGAGTGAGCGGGCGACCGACCTGACCGGTAATGTGAAGATGCCGGTCAGTCGCGCCGAGCTGGATGCAGGGCTGGCACATGTCATGGCGGCGCCCAAGGATGGCGCCGCAATCGAGATGCTGTGCCTGCGACCTGCGCGCGGGGCGCGGCGTTTTGTCGACAGCCTGCGTCTGACCCGCGCCTTTGGGATCGATGGCGATCGATGGCCGAAGACCCCTTGGCTGCGGCTGCCGGATGGGCGCCCGCATCCGGCGATTCAGGTCTCTATCCTGCAACGGCGGGTGCTGGATCTGGTGTGGCGCGACCGCGACAATGTTCCCCACCCGGGCGACAGCTTCATTGTCGACATGGACCTGTCAGAGGCAAATCTGCCGGTTGGGCAGCACCTTGCTCTGGGCACGGCCGTCCTGGAGGTGTCGGACGTTTTCAACGATGGCTGCGTCAAGTGGAAGACTCGCTATGGCATCGCGGCGAAGGATTGGATCACCGCGCCCGGCCATCCACAGCTACGTTTGCGCGGGGTGCTGTGTTCGATCGTCCGGGACGGCCTCATTCAGGAGGAGGACCGTTTGGTCAAGATAAGGGCGGGTTTCTGAGATACAAGCATGTTCTTGATGACAAGCGGGAGGGGACGCTGACGGCGCGCGGGATCGGCGTAGCTGCGTCGGGTAAGCGCCCCACCGCGACGCGAGACGCAGGTATGGCGTTCGCCGAGGCCTGTCGCGTCGCCTTGACGATCAGCACACCCGGACCGGTGCGCGCTCCATGGCGGTGATCGGCGTCGGGCGAAATGGTTTTGCGCCTGCGCCGGGAATCGGCGGCCTGCTTTGTTGGATTCGGTGGGGCGTTCCGGCGTGGTGATTTGGCATCGCATTCTTCCAGGCTGAGCTTTTCGAGGTCGACAAATCTTTGCACAGACCGGATGGCCCGGACTGGGCAAGGGCGGGCCGCCTATTTCCTTTTCAGCGCCGATGGTGAGGCACTGCCCGCGCGGTGTCGGCTGGGCGCAGAGGTGTGGTTGACCCTGACGGCTCGGTTGTCCGGTGCCAAGGGCGGGCCGACTCTGTCCTTTGCAGCGCCGATGGTGAGGCATTGCCCGCGCGTTGTGAGCTGGACGTATAGGCGCGGCTGACCCCCACGGCTCGGTGGTCCGGTGCCAATGGCGGGCCGCCCCTGTCCTTCGCAGCGCCGACGGTGAGGCATTGTCCGTGCGTTGTCGGCTGGGCGCAGAGGTGTGGTTAACCCTGACGGGGCGGTGGTCCGGAGCCAAGGGCGGGCCGCCCCTGTCCTTTGCAGCGCCGATGGTGAGGCATTGCCCGTGCGTTGTCGGCCGGGCGCAGAGGTGTGGTTGACCCTGACGGCTCGGTTATCCGGTGCCAAGGGCGGGCCGCCCCTGTCCTTCGCAGCGCCGATGGTGAGGCATTGCCCGTGCGTTGTCGGCTGGACGCAAAGGCGTGGTTGACCCTGACGGCTCGGTTGTCCGGTGCCCAGGGCCTCGGCTGTTGGGGGGGCTGGCTGCGGGTCTATCTGCTCGATGCAAGGTGTCGGCCATCCAGATATCAACGGGGCAAGGCGCTTTGAGGTCGCGATCCGGCACATGTCACCGCGCTATCTTCTGATATGGTCCGTCGCTCATCGGCGCGCTGCCGTTTCGTCGCGCGCCGCGATCCCACCTGTTCAGCGCCGGCGTCTGGCCGATCGGGGCGGTGATGAATCTTGTCGGCCTTGCGGCCCCGTTTTGCAGAGGTATTCGGAGGGTGTGAGGCCGCTGAGTGTGTCCGGTCGACAGGCGACGTTGCAGGCTGCCATGACATTTGCGTACTGTGTGCGCGGCTGTCGTCCTGAAAAAGCCTGACCGTGGCGTCCTTGATTGTCCGATTCAGCGCCATGACCCGACTGGTCCCGGGATACCCTTTGACTTGCTCGTTTTCCGATCCGCCGAACCCTATGGGTTGTCGGCTTGTTCAGGGGATGCTCGATCGCGTTGGTCCAGAAAATCATGTCGAAATGCTTTGGTTGAAGGTCGATCCTGTTCAGGTCGCCAGCCTGTTCCGCGAACTGGATGACATGATCGGTGATAACCGTGTGGACCGGATATGGCACGGCCGCGAGGATGCGCTGTAAAAATCCCCACGCGGTCTTCCTGTGAACCTTGTTGACGGGCCGAGGGACGGCGAACCTGGATGTCCGGTCGATTCAGACGAACGGGCAAGGCTTGCCCACAACCCTCTGCACCTCGGCAATATCGATGTGCAGGGTGCCGGTCCGGTAGTATTTACTTCCGGCGCCTCGGCTTCTCAGCTTCTATGTCCGGCCGGTGGCGAAAAGCCATAGCGCCGCGCGCATCGATGTCGTGCCGATCGTATCAAGTGAGGGTCGAGGCATTCGTCAGGCAGCACCAGTGGGCGTCTGGAAACGACGACTGCGCCCCTTTTTCCATTGGGCAGCACCACCGATCGGGTTCATGGGCCGTGGCTTTCACGTCTACGACCAACGCCCGCGTCCGCCATCCCGCCAGCGTCTTGGGGCTAACCCCCGTTTGCGGATCAGCTACGCGAGCGAGGCCCGCAATCGCTGGATTGCGGGGCTGGTGGCGTGCGAGGTCGCGGCGCTTCCGTGGCAAACTTGTTTGGCCGTGCCGCCGCGCATTCCTATGAGAAGATCGCACCATCAAATCGTGGGATCAAACACCTCTGCCCAGTCCGGTGCCCAAGGCCAGCTTTGCGTAATCGGCTGCCGGTGCCCGCGCGCGGACCGCTCCGCATCCTGCAACGGTGGATGGGCGCAGATGCCGACATCCTGCCCGGCAAGATCGGCAGTTCCGGTCGCCCGACCGAGGTGAAGGCCGCAACCCAGGGATTTGTGGGTGAAACTGCGCCCCGTCGTCCCGGGGTGAGGCGGCGCGATGGGCGTCGGGGCAGCCCTTGTCACATGGTCGGTCCGCGCGACCGCATGTGGGCGCGCCGCCCGGCCAAGGGCGGGTAGATCGGGAACATTCGTGGGCCGCCAACGCCGCACCCACTGGGCGCGGCATCCTGCGGCGGTGGATTGGCGCTGGTGCCGCACCCTGTGGGACATGATCCGCAGTCCGCTTGCCGAAACGGGCGCAATTTCGGGACGGTTCGCGGCCTCCCGCTGCCCATCCCGCGCCCTGACGGCACTCCATTGCGCGTCGGTGGATGGCCGCAAATGCTGCATCCTGCGGCAGGATCGGCAGTTCGGCGCGCCCGACGATGATGAACTGCGCAGCCGCACAACCTGCTGTCAACCGGACACCTGCACGCCACAGGGTGACGCGGCGCCAT
Source organism: Paracoccus zhouxuedongae (assembly GCF_041927815.1). Classification (NCBI taxonomy): domain Bacteria; kingdom Pseudomonadati; phylum Pseudomonadota; class Alphaproteobacteria; order Rhodobacterales; family Paracoccaceae; genus Paracoccus; species Paracoccus zhouxuedongae. The sequence goes on along the minus strand of NZ_JBHFHM010000006.1, from coordinate 132,526 downwards.
CGACGCCGGGCCATGCCGCGCCCCCTGCGGCAGTCCCATCAGACATAGCGCGCCCAGGCCCCGCGGCTTCGGGACGCGCGGCGGCCTTTGCCGGACCCTGCACCCCAATATTGCCGTGGAAGGGCCGTGGAAAATCCTTTAGACACGCGACAAACCGCGATTTTCCGCGCCCACCTTCAGGCAAGGGTTCTGTTCGCCGATGGCAAGCCTCAACGATATCCGCTCGACCTTCCTCGATTTCTTCCAGCGCAACGGCCATACGGTTGTCGACTCCAGCCCGCTGGTGCCGCGCAACGACCCGACGCTGATGTTCACGAACTCGGGCATGGTGCAGTTCAAGAACGCCTTCACCGGCGTCGAAAAGCGCGATTACGTCCGCGCCACCACCGCGCAGAAATGCGTGCGCGCGGGCGGCAAGCACAACGACCTGGACAATGTGGGCTATACCGCGCGCCACCATACCTTCTTTGAAATGCTGGGCAATTTCAGCTTTGGCGACTATTTTAAGGAAGGCGCGATCCCCTTTGCTTGGGAACTGCTGACCCGCGATTTCGGCATCCCGAAAGACAAGCTGCTGGTCACCGTCTACCATACCGACGATGAGGCGGCGGATATCTGGAAAAAGGTCGCGGGGCTGTCGGATGACCGCATCATCCGCATCCCGACCAGCGACAACTTCTGGCAGATGGGGCCGACCGGTCCCTGCGGCCCCTGCACCGAGATCTTCTTTGACCACGGCGATCACATCTGGGGCGGCCCGCCCGGCAGCAAGGATGAGGACGGCGACCGGTTCATCGAGATCTGGAACCTGGTGTTCATGCAGAATGAACAATTCGCGGATGGCAGCATGCGCGCGCTCGACATGCAGTCGATCGACACCGGCATGGGGCTGGAACGGATCGGCGCGCTGTTGCAAGGCAAGCACGACAATTACGACACCGATCTGATGCGGGCGCTGATCGAGGCCTCGGCCCATGCCACCAGTTCCGATCCCGATGGGCCGGGCAAGGTGCACCACCGGGTGATCGCCGACCATTTGCGCTCGACCAGTTTCCTGATCGCCGATGGGGTCATGCCCTCGAACGAGGGGCGCGGCTATGTGCTGCGCCGGATCATGCGCCGCGCCATGCGGCATGCGCATATGTTGGGCGCGACCGATCCGGTGATGCACAAGCTGGTGCCGGCCCTGGTGCGGCAGATGGGGGCGGCTTACCCCGAATTGACCCGCGCCCAGGCGCTGATCGAGGAAAGCCTGCGCGCCGAGGAGACCCGCTTCCGCACCACGCTGGACCGTGGTCTGCGGCTGCTGGATGACGAACTGGCTGATTTGCCCGAGGGTGCGGCGCTGCCCGGCGCGGCGGCCTTCAAGCTGTATGACACCTATGGTTTCCCGCTGGACCTGACGCAGGATGCGCTGCGCGAAAAGGGCCGCAGCGTCGATACCGCCGGTTTTGACGCCGCCATGGCCGAACAAAAGGCCAAGGCGCGCGCCGCCTGGGCCGGCTCGGGCGAGGCGCAGGATGCGACGATCTGGTTTGAGCTGGCCGAAAAGCACGGCACCAGCGAGTTCCTGGGCTATGACACCGAAACCGCCGAGGGGCAGATCCTGGCCCTGGTGCGCGACGGCGCCGAACAGGCCAGCGTGACCGGCGGCGCGGTGCAGATCGTCACCAACCAGACGCCGTTCTATGCCGAATCCGGTGGTCAGGTGGGCGATGCGGGCACGATCCGCACCGAAACCGGCCTTGCGCATGTCACCGATACGCGCAAGGCGGGCGGCGTCGTTTACCATGTCGCCACCGTGACCGAGGGCACGATCAGCGCCGGTCAGGCCGCGAAGCTTGAGGTGACGCACGCCCGCCGTCAGGCGATCCGCGCCAACCACTCGGCAACCCACCTTCTGAACGAGGCGCTGCGCCGCCATCTGGGCGATCACGTCGCGCAGCGCGGCAGCCTGAATGCCGATGACCGGCTGCGGTTCGACTTTGCCCATGGCAAGGCGCTGTCGCCCGCCGAACTTCTGGCGGTCGAGACCGAGGTGAACGACTTCATCCGCCAGAACGGCACGGTCGAAACCCGCCTGATGACCCCCGATGACGCCCGCGCGATGGGCGCGCAGGCGCTGTTTGGCGAGAAATACGGGGATGAGGTGCGCGTCGTCTCGATGGGTCGCGCGGCCAATTCCGGCAAGGGCAGCGACGGGGCGACCTATTCGCTGGAACTGTGCGGCGGCACCCATGTCGCGCGTCTGGGCGATATCGGCGCCTTTGCCATTCTGGGCGATGCGGCCTCGGCGGCGGGCATCCGGCGGATCGAGGCGCTGACCGGGCAGGCCGCGCTGGACCATCTGCGGCGTCAGTCCGACACGCTGGCCGAGATCGCGGGCCTGCTGAAGGCGCAGGCGGGCGATGTCGTCGCCCGCGTCAAGGCACTGGCCGATGACCGCAAGGCGCTGAGCAATGAGGTGGCCCAGCTGAAGCGGCAACTGGCGATGGCGGGTGGCGGCACGGATGAAAAGCCGCGCGATATCAATGGGATCGCCTTCCTCGCCAAGCGTGTCGATGGCGTGTCGGGCAAGGAGCTGGCGGGCCTTCTGGATGATCTGCGCAACCGTCTGGGTTCGGGCGCGGTGCTGGTTCTGGCCGAGGCCGAGGGCAAGGCCACTGTCGGTGCGACGCTGACGGCGGACGTGGCAGGTCGGCTGAACGCGGTCGAGATGGTGCAGGCGGCGACCACCGCGCTCGGCGGCAAGGGCGGTGGTGGCCGCCCCGACCGGGCACAGGGCGGCGCGCCCTCGCTGGCCGATGCGGATGCGGCGATTGCCGCCGTGGCCGCGCTGATCGAAGGCGCGGCGTGAGCGCGCTTTGGATATCACATGTGCGGGTCAGCGATGCCGAGGCCTTCGGGCGTTACGCAAAGCTGGCCGGCCCCGCGATCGCCGATCACGGCGGCGTCTTTCTGGCGCGCGGCACCCCCCACCTGACGCTGGAAGGGCCGGGGGCCGATCGCCATGTCGTGATCCGCTTCCCCAGCCTCGCGGCGGCCGAGGCCTGCTATCGCTCGCCCGCCTATCAGGCCGCACTGGCCCATGCCGTTAGCGCGTCCGACCGCCATCTGGTGATTGTCGAGGAAAACCCGGCCACCTGAAAAACCCGTGAGACGTCGCCAAAATTGGTGACGTCTTAACTTTTTTGTCCTATGCGTCAGAAAAGCGTCACGAAAAGGCGCGCAACGGAAATGGGGCAGGGCATGTGCCGCTGGGCCGCCTATATCGGGGCACCGATCTATCTGGAAGATATTGTCAGCCGCCCGGGGCATTCGCTGGTGCGCCAAAGCCAATGCGCCACGCAATGCCACACCGCGACCAATGCCGATGGCTTCGGCCTGGCCTGGTATGGCGACCGACCCGAGCCCGGCCTTTACCGTGACGTGATGCCCGCCTGGTCGGACCCTAACCTGCGCAGCCTGACCGCGCAGGTGAAATCCGGGCTGTTTCTGGCGCATGTGCGCGCCTCGACCGGCACTGCGACCAGCCGCAACAATTGCCATCCCTTCGTCGTCGGTCGCTGGGCCTTCATGCACAACGGCCAGATCGGCGGCTATGAAAACTTCCGCCGCGACGCGGAAATGCTGATCCCCGACGCGTTGTATCCGCATCGCAAGGGCGCCACCGACAGCGAGGCGCTGTTCCTGGTTGCTTTGGGCGAGGGGCTTGAGGATGACCCGCTGGGCGCCATGGCCCGCGCCACCGCCCGGTTCGAGGCGCTGTCGCGCGCCAAGGGCTGCGCCCCGCATGTGCGCCTGACCTGCGCCTTTTCCGATGGCCAGCGGCTGTATGCGATCCGCTATGCGACCGACGATCTGGCACCGACGCTGTATCACCGCTGGTCGGTCAATCGCGGCGGCCATGCCGTCGTCTCTGAGCCGCTGGAACAGGATGAAGCCGATTGGGTCGAGGTTCCCCGTGCCAGCTTCTGCCGGTTCGAGGCCGGTCAGGTCCAGATCAACGACTTCGCCCCGAAGCTGCCCGCGATGGCGGCCTGAGGGAGTCGGATCGTATTTCCCCGCCTTACGGAAGCTGGATGTGTTGGCCCCCGACGTTGGTCGGTAGATTGATAGCAGGTGCCCGGTTGCAACCGCTTGCCGCCGGTGAGGCGGGGCCGCAGCGCGACATCTGTGCTGCACCGCGGACATGTGCCGCGCAGTCTTCTCTGCAAAGCTCAGGTGTGAGGGGGCTGTTCGCAACGCGCATGTCGGCGATGCGCATCGGCCCTCAAAGCTCGACACCCCGGACCGAAGACCGCGACCTGCGACGGCGAGACATGGCCGCAACCCGCCAGTGCGATGGCGCAACACCGTGATGGTAAGATGTGCCGACCCCAACGTTGCCGCACCTCAAGAGCGCGGTTGTGGCGGCCCCGCTGGACCGCAGCGCCGTCGATCCGCCATCGGCATCGGGTCATGCGGCGGCTGTGTCAGCGACAGGCTGGCCCACCGCGCAGCCCACCCTGCCGCAGGTTGAGACTGTTTCAGTTGCACGCGCAGCGGTTCGCGCCCCTCGGAACGCCCCCCCCAACGACCGCGACATCGCCACGCGGCGACAACTCGACCGCGCGGTTCTTCCGGCGCTCTGCTGGCCCACCGCGCAGTCCACCCTGCCGCGGCGAAAGGCGGGTAAAGCCTCTCGCGCAGCAGGTCGACCGTTTTGAACGCCCCTGGGCTGACCCAGCCAATTCCCCACCACACGACCTTGTTGCGCCCCCCTTTTTGCGCCGTTCCGCTAGCACGTCGCGCGGTTGGCCCTGCCAATGCCTTGCCTTGCACGACAGGCTTGGGCGGGGCAGGGGAGCAGCAGCCAAGCCCGCTGCGGCACAGGCGGCCTCTCCACCGTCGCGGCAGGCTGACCCACCTGACGACCTAAACACTCACCGCCCGAACCTCGCTCAGCCGCCCCGCCCGTGGCTTGCTGCCACCTCAGCCGCCGCAACCCAATCAGCCGCGACACGCAGGTCGGCTTGCAGTTCGGCCTGCATCCGCGCGGCGGCCTCGGTATCGGGCTGGCGCAGGATGGCGGATGGGTGCCAGGTCAGCAGCACCGCGCCGCCGTCCAGCGCGGTCTCGATCCGGCCGCGGCGCGCGCCGATCTGGCCCGCGCGGTCGGTCAACGCGCGCGCGGCGCTATTGCCAAGCGCCAGCGTCAGGCGCGGCGCGATCAGGCGGCGCTCAGCGTCCAGCCACCAGCGGCAATGCTCGATCTCGGACCTTGTGGGGGTCTGGTGCAGGCGCTGCTTGCCCCGCGGCACGTGCTTGAAATGCTTGACGGCATTGGTCAGCCAAAGGTCCGTGCGGTCGATCCCGGCGGCCGCCAAAGCGCGGTCGAACACCTGCCCGGCAGGGCCGACGAAGGGCTGGCCAATCCGATCCTCATGATCGCCGGGCTGTTCGCCCACCACCATCAGCCGCGCCGCCGGATCGCCCGCCCCGCAGACCGCCTGAGTGGTGCCCGCGCAGCAGCCGCAGGCCCGACAGGCGGCAATCTGCGCGGCGAGGCCGGGCAGCGTCTGGGCCGGGGCGGGGCGGGTATCAGCGCGCGGGCGGGCGGGCAGGTCGGCGCTGTCGGCCATGGCGCGCAGCCGCGCCTCGGCCCCGGCGATCAGGTCGGGGATCGCGGCGGCCTCGGGCATGTTGGCCCAGAACCGTTGCGGCATATGGCTGCGCATCACCCCGGGATTGACGCGGGCGGGGTTGAAGATGTGGCTGAAATAGGTCGTCCACAGTTCGGCCGTCGCGTCCTGCGGCAGGGAAGGGCGCGCGCCGCCGGGACCGAAGCTCAGCCGGCCGTCGCGGAAATCGGCGCGCGCGTCCGGGGTCAGGATCGTCCAGTCCATATCGGTAAAGCGGTTGCGAAAGAACGGCGTGGCGGGCTCCAGCACGAAATGGTCCGGCTCATACCAGGCGGCAAAGGCACGACGGGGGCTGTCGCCTTCGACCTCATGAAAGCGCAGAAAGGCGTGCATGTGGTGAATGTCGCGCCGCACCGCCTGCGCCATGACGCGCAACCGCCGCAGGCCCGGATCGGCGCTGTCAGCCATCAGCCGGGGCTGGCCTTGCAGCCGCCACAGCATCGCATAAAGCAGGCCAAAGCGCGCCGGGTCGCGGTGACAGGCGACAAGTCGGGCCAGATCGACAAAGGCCGCCGGAACGCGCACCTCGGCCATCGGGGCCGCGGGCGGGGCCTGGTCGAACAGGCCTGGCGCTGCATCGCCCGACCGCCAATCGACATCGCCGGGCGCCACACCCCGCGCCAGCAGATCGCGCGCCGCGTCGCGCCAGGGCTGAAACCCGGCGGATGCCGCCAGATGAACCGCGATCACAGCAGCACCAGTTGCTCGGGTGGTGGGGCGAAGCGGGCGCGCAGATCGGCGCTGTCGGTCAGCCCGCCGGGCGACCAGCCCGCGCAGGTGACAAAGGGCCGCGCCTGTTTCATCCGCGCGCCAATCCGCACCAGATCGTCGTAGCCGATCCGCCGCGCCCGGCGCGCCGACAGGATGTGGTCGACGGTGCGCACCCCGAAGCCCGGCACCCGCAGCAGCATCTCGCGCCCCGCGCGGTTCACATCGACCGGGAACAGCCCGCGATGCGCCAGGGCCCAGGCCAGTTTCGGGTCGATTGCCAGATCCAGCAGGCCCTGCTCCGGCACGATCTCATCGACGCCGAAGCCGTAGAACCGCATCAGCCAATCGGCCTGATACAGGCGATGTTCGCGCATCAAGGGCGGCTTGATCGCGGGCAGAAGGGCCGAGGCCTGCGGGATCGGCGAAAAGGCCGAGTAATAGACCCGCTTCAACCCGAAGCCGCCATAAAGGCCCGATGCCGTGCGCAGGATCGCCCCGTCGCTGGCCCCATCCGCGCCGACGATCATCTGCGTCGACTGCCCGGCGGGGGCAAAGCGCGGCGGGCGCTTGCCAGTATGGCTGCGATCGGCGGGGCCTTCGCGGCGGGTCTTCACCTGACCCATGGCGGCGCGGATCGTGGCGGGCTTCTTTTCCGGCGCGAGCCGCGCCAGCGAGGCTTCGACGGGCAGTTCGACATTGATCGACAGCCGATCCGCCCACAGCCCCGCCTGATCGATCAGATCGGGGGCGGCATCCGGGATGGTTTTCAGATGGATATAGCCGCGAAAGCCGTGATCCTGACGCAGGCTGCGCGCGATGCGCACCATGTCGGCCATCGTGTCGTCAGGATTGCGGATCACGCCCGAGGACAGGAACAACCCCTCGATATAGTTGCGCCGGTAAAACTCCAGCACCAGCGTCACCACCTCATCGACGCTGAAGCGGGCGCGCGGCGTGTTCGAGGTCACGCGGTTCACGCAATAGGCGCAATCATAGATGCAGTGATTGGTCATCAGGATCTTCAGCAGGCTGATGCAGCGCCCGTCCGGGGTGAAGGCATGGCAGATGCCCGCCCCCGTCGTCGACCCGATCCCGCCGCCGCGCGCATCGCGCCGCTGCCCCCCGCTTGAGGCGCAAGAGGCATCGTATTTCGCCGCATCGGCGAGAATCGCAAGCTTGTCCTGAAGGGTCATCCGTGCCATGACCCCAATCTATGTTCTTCTAATGTTCCGTTCCAGCTTCTTTCTTGCCCACATACGCAAATCCGCCGATCACACCGGCGCGGGGCCGGGGAAGTGGCAGGCGACCTGGTGGCTGGCGCCCTCGAGCAGCGGCACCTCGGTCGCGCACAGGGGTTGCGCGCGCGGGCACCGGGTGCGGAACACGCAGCCCGATGGTGGCGACATGGGCGATGGCAGATCGCCATCCAGCCGGATCACCGCCTTGGCGCGTTCGATCGCCGGGTCGGGGATCGGCACCGCCGACAGCAGCGCCTGGGTATAGGGGTGGCTGGGCGCGTCATACAGATCAACCTTGTCGGCGATCTCCATCGTGCGGCCCAGATACAGCACCATCACCCGGTCGCTGATATGTTTCACCACTGACAGGTCATGGGCGATGAAGATCAGCGCCATCCCCATCTCTTTCTGAAGGCCTATCAGAAGGTTGATGATCTGCGCCTGGATCGAGACATCCAGCGCGCTGACCGGTTCGTCGCAGATGATCAGCCGCGGCCGCACGATCAGCGCGCGGGCAATGCCGATCCGCTGGTTCTGCCCGCCCGAGAACTCATGCGGATAGCGGTTGATCATGTTCGGCAAGAGGCCGACCTTGGCCATCATCTCCTGCACGCGGGCCTTGACCTCGGCGCGCGGGGTCTTGGGGTAGTGGGTCAGCAGCGGTTCAGCGATGATCTGGCCCACGGTCATGCGCGGGTTCAGGCTGGCCAGCGGGTCTTGAAACACCATCTGGATGTCGCGGCGATAGCGCAGCATCTGGCGCGGGGTCAGCGACAACAGATCGGTTCCGTCCTCCCACACCGCCTTGCCGGTGGCGGGGACCATCTGGATGATGGCGCGCGCCAGCGTCGATTTGCCCGACCCGGATTCGCCCACGATCCCCAGCGTCTGGCCGGGCATCAGGGTAAAGTTCGCGCCGGTTACGGCATGCAGCAGGCGGCGCGGCGTCCAGGGCAGGTCGCCCTCGCGGCGGATGTCGAAGGTCACGCGCAGGTCGCGCACCTCAAGCAGCGGGCGGGTCATGCGGCACCTTTGGTCAGGTTCAGGAAGTCATCGACCGGCAGATGGCAGGCACGGCGGCGGGCGGGGGGGATGTCGTCCAGCGGCGGCATCACGGTTTCGCAGACCGGGATGCGCAGGGCGCAGCGCGGCGCGAACGGGCAGCCGGCGGGCGGGCGCGTCATGTCGGGCGGGCTGCCGGGAATGGCGGACAGATCCTCGCCCATCTGGTCGACGCGCGGGATCGCGGCGAGCAGGCCGTGGGTATAGGGGTGCAGCGGCTGGCCGAAGATCGGATCGACCGGCGCCTGTTCCATGATCCGCCCGCCATAAAGCACGGTGACATGTTCGCACGACCCCGCGACCACGCCCAGATCATGCGTGATCAGGATCATGGCCATGCCGAAGTCGCGTTGCAGATCGGCCAACAGCTCCATGATCTGCGCCTGCACGGTCACGTCCAGCGCGGTCGTGGGTTCGTCCGCGATCACAAGTTCGGGCCGGCACAGCAGCGACATGGCGATCATCACCCGCTGCCGCATCCCGCCCGAAAACTCATGCGGGTAAAGGCTGACGCGGGCTTTCGCATCGGGGATCTTGACCGCATCCAGCATCCGCGCGCTTTCCGCCACCGCGGCGCGCCGTGACATGCCCTTGTGCAGCACCAGCACCTCGGCCATCTGGTCGCTGACCCGCATATAAGGGTTCAGGCTGGTCATCGGATCCTGAAAGATCATCGCGATCTTTTGCGCGCGGATGCGGTTCATGACCGAGGGCTTGGCGTTCAGGATGTTCTGCCCGTCGAACCGCACCGCCCCCGAAGCCACGCCGTTGCGCGCCAGAAGCCCCATGATCGCAAGCGCGATCTGCGTCTTGCCCGAGCCGGATTCGCCCACCAGCCCCATGGTCTGCCCGCGATCCAGCGTGAAGCTGACGTCGTTGACCGCCTTGACCTGCCCATCCCCGGTCTGAAAGCGCACGTTCAGACGGTCGATTTCCAACAATGCCATGTCAGCGATCCTTCGGGTCCAGCGCGTCACGCAGCCCGTCACCGACAAAGAAAAAGGCAAACAGCGTGATGCAGAAGAAAAACAGCGGGAAGGCCAGTTGCCACCAGGTGCCGTAACGCATGGTGCGCGCGCCCTCGGCGATCAGCGCCCCCCATGAGGTCAGCGGCTCTTGCACGCCAAGGCCAAGGAAGCTGATGAAGCTTTCGGTCAGGATCATCGACGGCACCAGAAGCGTCGCATAGACCGCGACCACGCCCAGAAGGTTCGGCACGATGTGGCGGCGGATGATGGTCAGCGTCGGCACACCGGTGGCCTGCGCGGCCTCGATGAACTCGCGGTTTTTCAGGGTCAGGGTCTGGCCGCGCACGATCCGCGACATGTCCAGCCAGGAGATCAGCCCGATGCCCAGAAACAGCATCCCCATGGACCGGCCGAACATCACCAGCAGCAGGATCAGCACGAACATGTAGGGGATCGACATCAGGATATCGACGGCGCGCATCATCAGGTTGTCGGTGCGCCCGCCCACGAAGCCCGCGAAGGCGCCGTAGAAGGTGCCGACGATCACCGCGATGGCGGTGCCGATCAGCCCCACGGCCAGCGAGATCTGGGTGCCCTGCACGGTGCGCTGATAGATGTCGCGGCCCAGATCGTCGGTGCCGAAATAATGGCCATTGGCAAATGAGGGGCGGCCCAGTTCCGCCACCTGGCCCATGACGCTGAAATCCAGTTCCTCATTCGACCAGGGCGACAGATAGCTGCCGAACACCGCGAACAGCGCGACAAGGATCAGGATCACCAGCCCGACGACCGCCGCCTTGTTCTTCAGGAAACGCTTGCGCGCATCCGCCCACAGCGAGCGGCCCTTGACCTCTTCCGAGATCGCCAGCCCGCCGATACCCGACCCCGAGGGGGAAACATCGCTCATGGCTCAATACCGGATCTTGGGGTCGATCCAGGCATACAGGATATCGACCAGCAGGTTGAACAGGATGGTCAGCGCGCCGACCAGGATGGTGATGCCCATCATCACCGCATAGTCGCGGTTCAGGGCGCTGTCGACGAAGGCCTTGCCGATGCCGCCGGTCGAGAAATACATGTCCACCACGACAGAGCCGGTGATCATCATCACGAAGACCGGGCCAAGATAGCTGATGACCGGCAGCAGCGCGGGCTTCAGCGCATGGCGCAGGATGACCTTGTGTTCGGGCAGACCCTTGGCGCGGGCGGTGCGGATGTGGTTGGCGTTCAGCACCTCCAGCATCGACGACCGGGTGATGCGCGCGATGGATGCCATGTAATGCGTCGACAGCGCGATCACCGGCATGACCCAGAACTTTGCGTCGATGAAGGACCAGCCGCCGCCCGGCAGCCAGCCCAGCCACAGCGAGAAGATCACCACCAGGATCGGCGCCATCACGAAGTTCGGCAGCACCTGCGCGCCGATGGAAATGCCGACGGCCAGGTAATCCAGCCAGGAATTGTGCCGGATCGCCGCCGCGATGCCCAGGCTGACGCCGACCAGCACCGCCACCACGAATGAGATCAGGCCGTAGGTCAGCGTTACCGGAAAGCCGGCCGCGATCAGCTGATTCACGCTGCGGTCGGGATAGACGAAGCTGGGGCCAAAGTCGAAATGCGCGACGATCCCCCACAGATAGTTCAGGATCTGCCGCCACAGGGGCTGATCCAGCCCGTATTTCGCGTTCAGATTGTCGATCACCTGCTGCGGGATCTGGCGTTCGGCGGTGAACGGACCGCCCGGTGCCAGATGCATCAGGATGAAGGAAAAGACGATCAGCAAAAGCAGGGTGGGGATCGCCACCGCCAGCCGTCGCAGAATGTAACCGAACATGGGTGTCGTCCCGGTGCCGAAAAGGGTCAGGTCATTTGACCGAAAACCGGGGGGCAGCGCAACCGCCCCCCGGTCATTTGGCGCGTCGGCCCAGTCATGGCCGCCACGTCACATCATCGGGCGCCTTACTGGGCGACGCGATACAGGTCTTTCGCGTACCAGTTGTTCATCACGCTTTCGGTCGACACACCCTTGACGTCCGGCTTGATGATCTGCGCCTTGGCATAGAAATAGGTCGGCACCAAAGCCATGTCGCCGATCAGGATTTCCTCCGCCTTCTTGTAGATGGCGCCGGTGTCCTCGGCGGTGCGCGCCTCGTCCAGCAGCTTGTCGTAATCGGCATTGGCCCATTTGCCGTTGTTCATGCCGGTCGAGCGGAAATAGTCCAGGAAGGTCGAGGGTTCGTTGTAATCGCCGCACCAGGCATAGCGGGCGACCTCGAAGTCCTGGTTCTGCATACGGTCGGTATGCACCTTCCATTCATAGTTGGCCAGCTCGGCATCGACGCCGATCGCCTTCCAGAACTGCTGCACCGCGACGGCCAGTTTCTTGTGGTTTTCCGAAGTGTTATACTGGATCGTCAGTTTCAGCGGCTTGCCGTCCGGACCATAGCCCGCCTCGGCCAGCAGTGCCTTGGCCTTTTCCACGCGCTCGGCCTGCGACCAGTTCGCCATCTCGATCTCGGGCGCCTGGAAGCCCTCGATGGCCCAATGGGTCCACCAATAGGCCGGCTTCTGGCCGCCCTGGATGATGCGGTCCACGATGATGTCGCGGTCGACGGCATAGGCCAGGGCCTGACGCACGCGAATGTCCTTCAGCGCCTCGGGGCCTTTGTCCGACAGGTTGAACAGATAGGAATACGAGCACGCATCCGGGGTCGAGATCGCCTGATCGGGCATTTCGGCCTGAAGGCGGGGGAACTGACCGGCGGGCAGGCTGTCGACCCAATCCAGTTCACCGGCCTGATAGCGGGTCAGGGCGATGTTCTCATCATTGACCGTGACGAAACGAACCTGGGTCAGCACGGTGTTGGCCGCGTCCCAATAGTTGTCGTTCTTCTTGATCGTCAGATCGACCCCAAGGTTGTGGCTGTCCAGCACATAGGCGCCGTTCGACACCAGCTTGCCCGGCTGGGTCCAGTTGTCACCCTCGGCCTGCACGACCTTCATCGGCACCGGGAAGGTCGAGGTATGGCCCAGCGTCTTCAGGAAATACGGGGTCGGGCCGGTCAGCGTGACCTCAAGCGTCTTGTCGTCGATGGCCTTGACGCCCAGTTCCTCGGGCTTCTTCTCACCGGCGACGATTTCCTTGGCGTTCACCAGGTTCATCAGTTCGATATACCAGGCGTATTCGCTGGCGGTCGCCGGGTCGGCCAGACGCTGCCAGGCATAGACGAAATCGCCCGCGGTGACGGGATCGCCATTCGACCATTTGGCATCGCGCAGATGGAAGGTGTAGGTCAGCTTGTCGTCGCTGACATCCCAGCTTTCGGCGGCGCCCGGCACCATCGCGCCCTTGGCGTCTTCGTTCAGCAGGCCTTCAAACACCTGACGCAGAACGTCGGAACCCGAACGGTCGGTGTTCTTCTGCGGGTCCATGGTCTTGATGGCGTCCAGGATCCAGAAGTTCAGCTCTTGCTTGTCGGCCAGCTTGGTGCCCTCGGGGACGGTCGCGGCGACGGCCGGAACCGCCAGCGTCAGCGCCAGTGCGGTGGTCAGGAAAAGTTTGGTCATCGGTATCCTCCTTGTGGCCGGTGCCACGCGCGGAACGCGGGGCCGGAATGGGCGCAGCCTATCGCTTTTGTCGGTCACGGCAAGTGGATCGTCGGGCGCCCGGTCAAAATGACAGGTTGACCCGGCAGATCGTCCAATCCGTCCCATCTCGCGCCAGTTCGGTCAGCGAGGGGGCGTCGATGCGAAAGGCCAGCCCTGCCGCCGGGCTGTCCAGCGCCTGCGCCAGTGCCGCGCGGATCACCCCGGCATGGGCGATGATGATCGTGTCGGTCTGGATCGCGGCCAGGAGCGGCCAGACACGGGCGCAGAGATCCGCGAAACTTTCGCCCCCCGGCGGGCGGTGGCGGGCCAGATCGTCGGGGGGCAGCGGCCCCAGATCGGGCAGACGGTCGGGGGGCAGCCCCTCCCACGCGCCGAAATCCTGTTCCCACAGCCGCGCGTCGGTGGCCTTGGCCGCCAACCCCAGGGCCGCCGCCGTCTGCCGCGCGCGCAAGGCCGGGCTGCACAGCACCGCCGCCCCCTGCGGCAGCGCGCGCCCCAGCCGCGCCAACCCCGGCCCATCAGACAGATCGGCGGGCCGGTCGGTGCGTCCGCACAGCACCGGCCCGCCCGCATCATGCAGGATCGGCGCGTGGCGGATCAGGGTCAGGCGTGTCATGCGGGCTTTCCTCTGCCCCCGGTTCTGTGCTTTCTGTCCCGCGACAGCAAGGGGGGCATATGGCGATCATCCTGTTCACCGGTGGGGCGCGGTCAGGCAAAAGCCGCCTGGCCGAGGCGCGGCTGGCTGCCTTGCCCGGCCAGCCCTGCTATATCGCCACCGCCCAAGCCTGGGACGATGAGATGGCGGACCGCATCGCCGCCCATCGCGCCGCCCGCCCGGATTGGCGCACGATCGAGGAGCCGCTGGACCTGCCCGCTGCCCTTGCCACCGCCGATGGCCCGGTGCTGATCGACTGCCTGACGCTGTGGCTGTCGAACCTGATGGCGGCGGGGCGTGATGTGGCGGCGGCGACCGAGGCGCTGAAGGCGTCGCTGGTGGCCGCGCCGGTGCCGGTGATCCTGGTCACCAATGAGGTCGGATCGGGTATCGTGCCCGACAACGCCCTTGCCCGCGTCTTCCGCGACGCGCAGGGGCGGCTGAACCAAGGCATCGGCGACATCGCCGATGAGGTCTGGCTGGTCGTCGCCGGGCAGGGACTGCAAATCAAGGGACAACGGACATGAGCGATTTTCGCCTGAACGACACCGCGCATTTGGCGCAACTGGCGCGCGCCCTGCCGGTGGCCGATGCCGCCGCCAAGGCCGCCGCCCGCGCGCGTCAGGACAGCCTGACCAAGCCGCAGGGCGCCCTGGGTCGGCTTGAGGATCTGGCGGAGTTCATGGCCGGCTGGCGGCGCAATCCGCGCCCGCGCATCGACCGCGCCCAGGCCATCGTCTTTGCCGGCAATCACGGGATCTGCGCGCAGGGCGTCAACCCCTATCCGCCCGAGGTGACGGCCCAGATGGTCGCCAATTTCACCGCCGGGGGTGCCGCGATCAACCAGTTGGCGCGGGTTGCGGGGGCCGATCTGTCGGTCGTGGCGCTGGACCTGGACCAGCCGACCGCCGACTTCACCCAAGGCCCGGCGATGACGCATGAACAAGTGCTGGCCGCGATCAACCGCGGTGCGGCGGCGGTCGATCCGCTGGCCGATGTGCTGATCCTGGGGGAAATGGGCATCGGCAATTCGACCGTCGCGGCGGCACTGGCGGCGGCGGCCTTTGGCGGCACCGGCGCCGATTGGGTCGGCCCCGGCACCGGCGCAGGCGCCGAGATGCGGGCAAGGAAGGCCACCGTGGTCGATCAGGGGCTGGCAAAGCACGCCCCGAAAACCACCGGTGCCGCGCTTGCGGCCTTTGGCGGGCGCGAGCAGGCGGCGATCTGCGGCGCGGTGCTGGCGGCGCGGGCGGCGGGCATTCCGGTCATCCTGGACGGCTTCATCTGCACCGCCGCCGCCGGGGTGCTGGCGATGGATGACGCCCGCCTCCTGGACCACTGCCTGATCGGCCATGCGAGTGCCGAACCCGGTCATGCCCGCCTGATCGCGGCGCTTAACCGCGCGCCGATCCTGTCGCTGGACATGCGGCTGGGCGAAGGATCGGGCGCGGCGGTGGCGCTGATGGTGCTGCGCGCGGCACTGGAATGCCACAACGGCATGGCCTCCTTCGCCGAGGCCGGGGTCTCGGGCGGATGATGCGCCCCCTCGCCGAGGTGCAGGCGGCGCTGATGCTGCTGACCCGGCTGCCGGTCGGGCGGGTCGCGGATCCCTTTCCGGCGATGCGCGATACGGTCTGGGCCTTTCCGCTGGTCGGCCTCGTCACCGGCGGCGCGATGGCGGGGGCGATGGCTGCGGGGCTGGCACTGGGCTGGCCCGCTGCCATCGCCGCGCTGATCGCGCTGACGCTGGGTCCGATCCTGACCGGTGCGCTGCATGAAGATGGCCTGGCCGATTGCGCCGATGCCATGGGCGGGCAGGGGCGCGACCGGCGGCTGGCGATCCTGAAGGACAGCCGCATCGGCAGTTTCGGGGCCTTGGCACTGATCCTTTCGGTCGGCCTGCGGGTGCAGGGCTACGCCGCGCTTGGCACGCTGGCCCCGCTGGCGATGCTGGCGCTTGCGGTGGCCAGCCGTGCGCCGATGGCGGTGCTGCTGGCGCTGCTGCCGCCTGCGCGCGCCGATGGGCTGGGGGCCGCCGCCGCGCGCCCCACGCCCCTGCGCGTGATCGTGGCGGCGACGATCGGCGCGGTGGGCGCGATCTGCATCGGCGGGCCGGTGACGTTGGTCGCGATCGCCCTTGCCACGCTGGCCGTCGCCTGGGCCGCGCGCCGCACCCTGGGCGGGCAGACGGGCGATGTGCTGGGGGCCTGCCAGCAAGTCTGTGAAATCGCGGGCCTGCTGGCACTTCTGGCGATAAACCCTGCCTAACCCCTGCAACCGGCGCGCGATTTTTTGCAGGCCCGACAGGTTCGCACCATTGACCTTTCGTCACCTTCCGGCGATTGACGCCTTTCGGGGTTGCGCCCATACAATGCGTAACCCGCCGTGCGCGACCGGCCCCGCTGCCGCGTGCGGCCATAACAATGGGGGAGGAAAGGCATGGGGGGACTATTGACCCTCTCATCCGGGATCGACCGGATGAATGAATGGATCGGCAAGGCGGTGTCCTGGCTGATCCTGGTGGCGGTTCTGGTGTCGGCGGGTAATGCCGTGGTGCGCAAGGTCTTTTCGACCTCATCGAACGCCTGGCTTGAACTGCAATGGTATCTGTTCGGCGCGGCCTTTCTGCTGGCTGCGGCCTATACGCTGAAGCAGAACGAACATATCCGCATCGACATCCTGTATGGCGTCTGGACACGGCGTCGCCAGCACTGGATCGACCTGATCGGGCATCTTCTGTTCCTGATGCCGTTCGTCATCCTGATGCTGTATTACTTCGTGCCCTGGGTGCAGACCTCGTTTCGCATCAAGGAGGTGTCCTCGAACGCGGGCGGGCTGATCATCTGGCCGGCCAAAGCGCTGCTACTGGTCGGCTTTTTCCTGCTGTTCCTGCAAGGCATTTCCGAAATCATCAAGAAGATCGCGGTGATGCGCGGCCTGATCGAAGATCCGAACCCGTTCCACGGCCATCAGGCGCCGCTGGATGACGCCCCCCTGCTGGATGGCGTGGACGATCCCTTTGCCGATGCAAACCCGTCGAAAGGGGACCGCGCATGATGGAACTTATCGCGCAGAACATGGCGCCGATCATGTTCGCCTCGCTGATCCTGTTTCTGCTGTTCGGCTATCCGGTGGCCTTTGCCCTGGCCGCCAACGGCCTGTTGTTCTTCGTCATCGGGGTCGAGCTGGCGCCCTTGTCGAATGGCACGATCAACCTGTCCTGGCCGCTGCTTCAGGCGATGCCGGACCGGCTGTGGGGGGTCTTGAGTAACGAGACATTACTTGCCATCCCCTTCTTCACCTTCATGGGCATCGTGCTGGAACGGTCCGGCATGGCCGAGGATCTGCTGGACACGATCGGCCAGTTGTTCGGCCCGGTGCGCGGCGGTCTGGCCTATGCGGTCATCATCGTCGGCGCGCTGTTGGCGGCGACCACCGGCGTGGTGGCGGCCAGCGTGATCGCCATGGGGCTGATCTCGCTGCCGATCATGCTGCGCTATGGCTATGATCGCGCGACGGCCTCGGGGGTGATCGCGGCCTCGGGGACGTTGGCGCAGATCATCCCGCCGTCGCTGGTGCTGATCGTGCTGGCCGACCAGTTGGGCCGTTCGGTGGGCGACATGTACAAGGGGGCGCTGATCCCCGGCCTGGTGCTGACCGGGCTTTACATGCTGTATGTGTTCATCATCACCATCGTCCGCCCCAAGGCGCTGCCCGCGCTGCCGCTTGAGGCGCGCAGGCTTGGCTCGGGCGTCACCTCGCTGCTGGTGGCCCTGGCGATCGGTGTGGCGATCACCTATGGCGCGCATCACTATCTGTACCAGACCCAGGGCAGCAATGCCGACATCCTGGGCGCGGCGGTCGGCGTGATGGTAATCTATGTGCTGGCGCTGCTGGACAAGGGGTTGAAAACCAACGTCATGTCGCGCCTCGCGCAAGAGGTGATCATCGTCCTGATCCCGCCGCTCGCGCTGATCTTCCTGGTGCTGGGCACGATCTTCCTTGGCGTCGCCACCCCGACCGAGGGCGGCGCGATGGGTGCCGTCGGCGCGCTGATCCTGGCGGCGCTGAAGCGGCGGTTGTCGCTGGAGGTGGTCACTCAGGCGCTTGCCGCGACCACAAGGCTGTCGGCCTTCGTGATGTTCATCCTGATCGGTGCACGGGTGTTCTCGCTGACCTTTTACGGCGTGAATGGGCATCTGTGGGTCGAACATCTGCTGATCAGCCTGCCCGGCGGCGAGATGGGCTTCCTGATCGCGGTGTCGGTGCTGGTGTTCCTGCTGGCCTTCTTCCTGGACTTCTTTGAACTGGCCTTCATCATCGTGCCGCTGCTGGCGCCTGCCGCCGAGCGTCTGGGCATCGACCTGATCTGGTTCGGGGTGATCCTCGGGGTGAACATGCAGACCAGCTTCATGCACCCGCCCTTCGGCTTTGCGCTGTTCTATCTGCGTTCGGTCGCGCCGAAGCTGCCCTACAAGGACAAGGTGACGGGCAAGATGATGGACCCTGTGAAGACGTCGCAGATCTATTGGGGGGCGACGCCATTCGTGGTCATCCAGATCATCATGATCGGCATCGTGATCGCCTTCCCTGGCATGGTCATGCACTACAAGGGCAAGCCGGTCGATATGTCGAACGTCAAGATCGAGATCCCCGGCGGCCCCTCGCTGGGTGGGTCGGGCGGGCTTAGTCTGGGTGGCGGACTGAGCCTGGGCGGACCGCCGTCGATGGGTGGTCCGACCGGGATGGGTGGCATGTCGGGAATGTCCGGCACCGCGGCCCCCGCGGCACCGGGCGGCTTGGGCCTGGGCGGCGGCCTGCCGCCGGGCCTGAGCGCCCCGGCACCTGCACCGGCACCTGCCCCCTCGAACTGAGGCAAGGCGATGACGAAAGGCCCCGGCGATACGCCGGGGCCTTTTGCTATGCAGGGTCGCCCATGAAAAAGGCCCCGGCGTCACCGGGGCCTGTCGTGGTCGCGGTCGGCCTACAGCGTGCCGTTGCGCTGCTGGATCATCATGAACGTGTCGAAATTGTATTCCGACAGCTGCGCCCAGACATAGGCATCGTCGCGGAACGCCTTCTGGCTGTCGAAGATCTTCTTGAAGGCGGGGTTGCTGGCGTTGATTTCGGCATAGACCTCATTCGCGGCCTTGTAGCAGGCGTTCAACACGGCCTCGTTGAAGGGGCGAAGCTGGGTGCCATTGGCGATCAGCGTCTTCAGCGCGCCGGGGTTCTTGTAGTCATAGGCGGCCAGCATGTCGGCATTGGCGGCCTGACAGGCGGCCTGCAGCGCGACCTTGTAGGCCTCGGGCAGGCCCTCATAGGCGGCCTTGTTGAACATCGCATGCAGGCACGCCCCACCTTCCCACCAGCCGGGATAATAGTAGTAGGGCGCGACCTTGTAGAAGCCCAGCTTTTCGTCGTCATAGGGGCCGACCCATTCGGTCGCGTCGATGGTGCCCTTTTCCAGCGCCGGATAGATGTCGCCACCGGCGATCTGCTGCGGGATCACGCCCAGCTTTTCCATGACCTTGCCGCCGAAGCCGCCGATCCGCATCTTGACGCCTTGCAGATCCTCGGGGGTGTTGACCTCCTTGCGGAACCAGCCGCCCATCTGCGCGCCAGTATTGCCGCAGGGCAGGGCGACGAGGTTCTGGGTGGCGAAGAACTCATTCATCAGGTCGTTGCCGCCGCCGTAATAGAACCAGCCGTTCTGCTGGCGGGCGTTCAGCATGAACGGCGTCGCGGTGGCCAGGGCCCAGGTCGGATCCTTGCCCCAGTTGTAATAGGCGGCGGTGTGGCAGGCCTCGACCGTGCCGGTGCCGGCGGCGTCGGCGGCTTGCAGGCCGGGGACGATCTCGCCCGCCGCAAAGACCTGGATGGTGAAGGCGCCATCGGTCATCTTGCTGACGTAATGGGCCATCGTCTCGGCGGCGCCGAAGATCGTGTCCAGCGATTTCGGGAACGAACTGGTCATGCGCCAGGCGATTTTCGGCTTGTCCTGCGCCAGTGCCGGTGCGGCCAGCGTGGCCCCCGCGGCGGCCGCCGCGCCGCCCAGGGCGCCGCGGGTCAGGAATGAACGACGATCCATTGGATTTCCTCCCCAGGGGGCTGTTTTTCCACAGCTTTCCCCTTGTGTTGATACAAACGGCCAAGGCCGTGAGGCTGACACTATCCGAACCAATGCAACTGTCCAGCCCCTCCTTTGGGGGGCGGTCTGGCTGTGCCGCAGGTTCCGCATCCGGGCGGTCGCGGAACCTTTGCGGGCGGCGGCGGGTTGTCTTGTCGAACCATTGATTCTGACTGACCGAAAGGACATCCGATGGCCAGCGAGACTGCAAATGCAACCAAGGACCGGGCGACCTTCTGGGATCGTCTGGATGATGTGAATGCCGGGATGCTGGGGTTGGACGAGGGCGCCGCCCTGGTGCCGATGTCGCATCAGATCGCCACCGAATCCGATCGGCTGTATTTCATCACCGCCGAGGGCACCGACCTGCAAAAGGCCGTGGCCGGTGGTGCCGCCGCCGCGACCTATGTTCTGGCCGAGGGCGGCAAGGGCCTTTACGCCCGCCTGCATGGCAAGCTGTCGCAGAATGACGACCCGGCCAAGCTGGAAGAAGTCTGGAACTTCGTCGCCGATGCCTGGTTCGAGGGCGGTAAGCGCGATGACGACGTGCGTCTGCTGGAACTGCGCCTGACCGAGGGCGAGGCCTGGGTCACCAGCAAGTCCGGCCTGCGCTTTCTGTACGAGGTCGCCAAGGCCCGCATCACCGGTGCCGAGCCGGACATGGGCCAGCATATGAAGCTGCGCTTCTGAGCGAATGCGAAACGGCCCGCCAGCGGCGGGCCGTTTGCGTTTCAGATCATAGGGTTACAGCTTGCCGTTGCGCTGCTGGATCATCATGAACGTGTCATAATTATATTCGGCCACCTGCGCGTTCAGATAGTAATCCGCGCGGAACGCCTTGATCGATTCCCACAGCTTTGCGAATGCCGGGTTCGAGGCGACCAGCTCATCATAGACGCCGTTGGCCGCGTCATAGCAGGCGTTCAGGACTTCCTCGGTGAACGGGCGCAGTTGCGCGCCGCTGGCGACCAGGTTCTTCAGCGCCGCCGGGTTCTTGTAGTCATACTTCTGCAGCATGTCGGCATCGGCAGCCTGACAGGCGGTGTGCAGAAGCGCCTTGTAGGCCGCCGGCAGTTCCTCGAACTTGGCCTTGTTGAACATGAAATGGACGGTCGGGCCGCCTTCCCACCAGCCGGGGTAATAGTAATAGGGCGCGACCTTGTAGAAGCCCAGCTTTTCATCGTCATAGGGGCCGACCCATTCTGCGCCGTCGATCGTGCCCTTTTCGAGCGCCGGATAGATGTCGCCACCCGCGATCTGCTGCGGAACCACCCCCAGCTTTTCCATGACCTTGCCGGCAAAGCCGCCGATCCGCATCTTCAGGCCCTTCATGTCGTCCAGGGTGTTGATTTCCTTGCGGAACCAGCCACCCATCTGCACGCCGGTATTGCCGCCCGGCAGCGCATAAAGGCCATTCGCGCCGACGAATTCGTTATACAGGTCGTTGCCGCCGCCATGATAGAGCCAGGCGTTATGGCCGCGCGCGGGCAGGGCAAAAGGAACCGCCGCGCCAACCGCCCAGGCCGGATCCTTGCCCCAGTTGTAGTAGCCGACGGTGTGGCAGGCTTCGACCGTGCCGGCCGAGGCAGCATCGGCGGCTTGCAGACCGGGGACGATTTCGCCCGCCGCAAAGACCTGAAGCTGGAAATTGCCGTCGGTCGCTTCGGACAGCATCTTCGACAGCACTTCGGCGCCGCCATAGATCGTGTCCAGCGATTTCGGGAAGGAACTGGTCAGGCGCCAGGTCACCTTGGGCGCCGATTGCGCCAGTGCCGGCGCGGCGAGGGCGCCAGCGGCGGCAGCAGTAGCCCCGCCAACCGTGGCGCGGGTCAGAAACGAACGACGATCCATCAGCAAACTCCTCCATGTCGTGATCGCGGCGGCTTATCGGGCCGTTCAGGGTCAGCTTAGGGCGGGTCAACAAGGCTGTCCAGAAAGCTTGCGACTTTTATCGGATCGACGTCTGGGGCAGGCGCATGTCGACCCAGATTGGCAGATGGTCCGAGGCCCGCCGCGCCAGCCGCGTGTCATGCACACCGGCATCGGTCAGGGTAATCGCCTGCGGCAGCGCGATGCGGTCCAGCGCCAGTTTCGGCGCCGGGGCGGGATAGCTGGGGCCGGGGGCGATCATGCGCCATTCGGACAAAGCCTCGGTGCCGCGATCGGGCCGCCATTCGTTGAAATCGCCGGTCAGCACGGTGGGCGGCGCGCCGGGGCGCTGCGCCATCCGCGCCAGCCGCGCCAGTTGCGCCCGGCGCGAGCTGCGCAGCAGCCCCAGATGCACCGCGACCAGCCGCCAGCCCGGCAGATCGACCAGCACCGCGCCGCGCGGCTCGACCCCCGGCAGGGCCAGGCGGCGCACCCGCGCGATGGCGGCCAGATCGGGCCGCATCAGCACCGTCTGGCCGTGCCAGCCCAGCGATTCCGGCCCGGTCGGGCGCAGGTTTACCGGCTCCATCCCGGTATGGTCGCGCAAGAGATCACGCGGCAGCGCCTGCGGGCGCGCGCCCATGCGGAAGTCGACCTCTTGCAGGGCGATCACATCGGCGCCGATTTCCGCGATCACCAGCAGATTGCGCACCGGATCGAAGGGGCCGACCATGCCGCGGCATTTGTGCAGGTTATAGCTGGCCAGCCGAATGCGCATATCAGGTGCCGCAGAAGGTCCGGGTGACGGCCTCGCCCTCGGACGGCGGCAGGGCGTAGGTGTCCCATTCGGGGCGGTCGGTGAACGGGTCGGTCAGCGCCGCAAGAAGCGCGTGGAAGGGGGCGGGATCACCGGCGACCGCGGCCTCGATCACCTGCTGGATGCGGTGATTGCGCGGGATGCGGCGCGGATTGGCGCGGGCCATGATCGCGGCATCGGGGGCGCGGGCCTGCCAACGCGCGGCCCAGGCGTCGAAACCGTCGCGGTCGATCACCTCATCGCGGGCCGAGCCATCCGCCAGCCCGGCAAAGACGCGGGTGAAATCGGCGCGCCCCGCCGCCATCAGCGCCAGCAGGTCGTCGATCAGGTCGCGGTCCTGATCCTGCGGATCGGCCAGCCCCAGCTTGGCGCCGAACACCCGCAGGAAGGCCGCGTGATAGGCGGGGGCAAAGCCATGCACCGCCTCAGTCGCGCGGTCGAGGCCATCGGCCCCCATCAGCGGCAACAGCGCGGTCGCCAGTTGCGCCAGGTTCCACGCACCGATCTGGGGCTGGTTGGCCCAGGCATAGCGGCCATTGCGGTCGATGGCGGAAAACACCGTGCCGGGGTGATAGCCATCCATGAAGGCGCAGGGACCATAGTCGATCGTCTCGCCGCTGATCGTCATGTTGTCGGTGTTCATCACGCCGTGGATGAACCCAAGGCCCATCCAGCCCGCGATCAGATCGGCCTGCGCCGCGACCACGGCTTTCAGCAGCCCCAGAGGGCCGTCCGCGCCCGGATGATGACGCGCAATGGCGTGGTCGGTCAGGGCCGCCAGGGCATCGGTGTCGCGGCGCGCGGCAAAGACCTGAAAGGTGCCGATGCGGATATGGCTGGCCGCGACACGGGTCAGCACCGCGCCGGGCAGCGGGCCTTCGTCGCGCCAGACGACCTCGCCGGTGGTGGCGGCGGCCAGGGCGCGGGTGGTCGGGATGTCGACCGCCGCCATGTATTCGCTGACCAGATATTCGCGCAGCACCGGGCCAAGCCAGGCGCGCCCGTCGCCGCCGCGCGAGAACGCCGTGCGGCCCGCGCCTTTCAGCTGAAGGTCAAAGCGCGCGCCATCGGGGGCGATGACCTCACCCAGAAGGACCGCGCGGCCATCGCCCAGTTGCGGGGTGAACTGGCCAAACTGGTGGCCTGCATAAAGCTGGGCAATGGGCTCGGCGCCGGGCGGCAGCGCATTGCCCGCCCAGACCTCGGCCCCCCAATCGGGCACGCCGAGGCGCGCGGCAAGACCGGCGTTGAAGGCCAGCGTCTGCGGATCGCGCACCGGCGTCGGCGCCTGACGGGCAAAGAATCGGTCGGGCAGGCGGGCATAGCTGTTGTCCCAGACCGTCACAGCCGACCAATCCGTTCGGTCAGCAGGGCATAGAAGCCCTTGGCGTCGATGTCGCGGATGAACAGCGCGTTCGGGGCGCGCCCGGTCACGCCCCACCAATCGGCCACGGTCATGCCGCGCGTCAGCGGGCTTTCGGTCTCGATCTCGATATTGATGTGGCGGCCCTCGAACAGGTCGGGGCGCAACAGCCAGGCGATCGTGCAGGGGTCGTGCAATGGCGCACCCTCGCTGCCGTATTTCTGCATGTCGAAGCGTTCAAAGAAGTCGGTCCAACTGGCCACGACCTCGCCCACCGGACCAAGCGCGCGCAGCGCCTCGATCCGGGGGCGGGTGGTCAGCGCCTTGTGGGTCACATCCAGCGGCATGACGACCAAGGGCACGCCCGCGCCAAAGACGATCTTCGCGGCCTCAGGGTCGACATAGATGTTGAACTCGGCCGCCGGGGTGGTGTTGCCGCCCTCGAAACAGCCGCCGCCCATCAGCACGATCTGGCGGATGCGCGGGATGATGTCGGGGGCGCGTTGAAAGGCAGTGGCGATGTTGGTCAGCGGCCCGATCGGCACCAGGGTGACGCTGCCCGCGTCCTCGCGCCGCAGGATGTCGATGATCGCATCGACGCCGTGGCCCTCGGCCAAGCGGCGCTGTGGCGCGGGCAGCTCGACCCCATCAAGGCCGGACTTGCCATGCACATATTCCGCCGTCACCAGCTTGCGCGCCAAGGGCCGGTCGCAGCCCGCGTGAACCGGCACATCGGCCCCCGCCAGCTCGACCACCTTCAGCGCGTTCACGCAGGTCAGCGGCAGGGCCACATTGCCCGCCACACAGGTGATCGCCAGCACCTCAAGCTCGGGGCTGGCCAAGGCCAGCAGGATCGCCACGGCGTCATCCTGGCCGGGGTCGGTGTCGATGATGATCTTTTGCGCCATGGTCACCTCTTTTACCCCGCAACCTTGCAAGCGACGGGGCGAGAGTCCAGCCAGACCCTCGCCCCCTTTCTTCTTGGTGAAAATATCCCGCAGGGTCCGGGGGCGCGTAGCCCCCGGCTTCGGCGGGACACCGCCGCCAGGTCAGCCGTCGAAGTTCACTTCCTCGATCAGCTTCAGCGCCTCGGGCCGCAGCTTGGCGATCTCGGTCAAGGACAGGCTGTCGGGCGTGAACTCACCCCAGCTTTGCACCAGTTCCGACCGCGCGACACCGGCTTTCACCGGGAACTCGTGGTTCGTCTCGGCATAGATCCGCTGCGCCTCGTCCGAGACCAGGAACTCCATGAACTTGATCGCGGCGTCCTTGTTCGGCGCCGATTTGGTCAGCGCCACGCCCGAGACGTTCACATGCGTGCCGCCATCTTCAAACTTGGGGAACACGATGCGCACCGATTCCGCCCAGTCCTTCTGTTCGGGATCGGCCATCATCTGACCCATGTAATAGGTGTTGCCCAGGCTGATGTCGCATTCCTTGGCCCAGATCGACTTGACCTGCGCGCGGTCGCTGCCCTCGGGCTTCTTGGCCAGGTTGGCCTTGACGCCCTCAAGCCATTTCTTCGTATCCTCGGCGCCGTGGTGGGCCAGATAGGCGGCGGTCAGCGCGACGTTGTAATCATTAGTAAAGGGGCGGGTGCAGATGCGGCCCTTCCATTTCGGATCGGCCAGATCCTCATAGCTGGTCACCTCGCCATCGGCCACGCGATCCTTGCTGGCATAGACGATGCGGGCGCGGGTGGTCAGGCCGAACCAGTTGTCGCCGCGCAGTTCGGCGGGGATGGCGGCGGTCAGAACGTCATCGCTGACGGGCTGGGTCACGCCCGCATCGACGACCTGGGTCAGGCGCGCGATGTCGACGGTCAGCACGATGTCGGCGGGGCTGCGGTCGCCCTCGGCTTGCAGGCGTTCGACCATGCCCTTGTCGACAAAGGCGATATTGGCGGTGATCCCGGTTTCCTTGGTGAAGGCGTCCAGCAGCGGCTGGATCAGTTCGGGCTGGCGGTGGGAATAGATGTTGATTTCTTCGGCCATCGCCGGGGCGGCGACACCAGCCAGGGCGGTCGCGGTCATCAGGGTGCGGAACATCGTTGACTCCTTTTGTCGGGATGCGGCCTTGGTGCCATCCCGCCACGGTGCAGTCAATGCCTGATCCTTATGATCAGCTTTGATGCAGCAGCACCGAGGCGCCCTCGGCCGCAGGCCCGACCGCCGCCCGGAAGGCCGCGAACAGCCGTGCGCCGGGGTCGCTGTCGGCCTGCACCGGCGCGGCGGCGGGGGCGCGGTCGGCAAAGCCGTCGGCCAGGCAATCCAGCCGCCCGGCGACGGCATCCAGCCGCACCAGATCACCGTCGCGCAGCCGCGACAGCGGACCCGCGCCCATGGCCTCGGGGCTGACATGGATCGCCGCCGGCACCTTGCCCGAGGCCCCCGACATCCGCCCATCGGTCACCAAGGCCACCCGCAGGCCGCGATCCTGCAACACCGCCAGCACCGGGGTCAGGCTGTGCAGCTCCGGCATCCCGTTGGCCTGCGGCCCCTGAAAGCGCACGACGACCACGGTGTCGCTGGTGAACTCGCCGCGCTTGAAGGCGGCCTTTACCGCCCCCTGATCGGAAAAGACGCGGGCAGGGGCCTCGATCACATGGCGCTCGGGGGCGACGGCGGAAATCTTGATGACGCCCGTGCCCAGGTTGCCGGCCAGCATCTTCAACCCGCCATCGCGGGCAAAGGGATCGGCGGCGGGGCGCAGGATGCGGTCGTTCAGGCTGGCCTTGGGCCCGTCGACCCAGACCGCCTTGCCGTCGATCAGCCGGGGTTCCTGCGTATAACGCGCAAGGCCCGACCCGGCGACCGTCTCGACATCCTCATGCAGAAGGCCCGCCGCCAGCAATTCGCCGATCAGCCAGGTCAGCCCGCCCGCCGCATGGAAATGGTTCACGTCGGCCAGCCCGTTCGGATAGACCCGCGCCATCAGCGGCACTACCGAGGAGATCGCGTCGAAATCCTCGAGCCGCAGTTCGATCCCGGCGGCGCGCGCCATCGCGGGCAGATGCAGGATCAGGTTGGTCGAGCCGCCCGTCGCCATCAGCCCGACCATGCCATTCACAAAGGCGCGTTCATCCAGGATGCGACCCAGCGGGCGGTAATCATTGCCAAGCGCGGTGATCGCCACCGCCCGATCCGCCGCCGCCTGCGTCAGCGCATCGCGCAGGGGCGTGTTCGGGTTGACAAAGGACGCGCCTGGCAGATGCAGGCCCATGATCTCCATCAGCATCTGGTTGCTGTTCGCGGTGCCGTAGAAGGTGCAGGTGCCGGGGCCGTGATAGCTGGCCATTTCCGCCGCCATCAGCGCGTCGCGCCCGACCTCGCCCGCCGCGAATTGCTGCCGCACCTTGGCCTTTTCGTCATTGGGCAGGCCGCTTGTCATCGGCCCGGCAGGCACGAAGATGCCCGGCAGATGGCCATAGGCCGCCGCCGCCATCACCAGCCCCGGCACGATCTTGTCGCAGACCCCCAGATAAAGCGCCGCATCAAAGGTGTTGTGCGACAAGGCCACCCCGGTCGCCAAGGCAATCACCTCGCGCGAGAACAGGCTCAGCTCCATCCCGCGCTGACCTTGCGTGACGCCATCGCACATCGCAGGCACCCCGCCCGCGACCTGCGCGGTGGCCCCGGCTGCACGCACCGCCGCGCGGATCAGGTCGGGATAGCGTTCATAGGGCTGATGCGCCGACAACATGTCGTTGTAAGCGGTGACAATGCCGATATTCGCGGCCCGCCCCTCGGCCAGGGCGGGTTTGTCGGCCCCCATCGCGGCATAGGCATGGGCCTGGTTGCCGCAGGCCAGATGCGCCCGCGCCGGGCCGCGCGCCGCCTGTTCGGCAATCCCCGCCAGATAGGCCGCGCGGCTGTCCTGCGACCGCGCACGGATCGCATCGGTGACACGGGCGATGGTGGCGTGCAGGGTCATGGCTTCCTCCGGCTTGCTGGCTTCGTTACCGCTAACACGCGCGCGGCCCATAGGCAAGCCCGCCCGCCCGCGCTAGAAGCCCCCGAAAAGCATGAGGCGCCCCATGACCTATCCCACCGTTCGCCTGCGGCCAAAGGCCGATGCCCGCGCGCTGCGCCACGGCGCCCCTTGGGTCTATGCAGATGAGCTGGTGACCGACCGGCGCAGCCAGGCGCTGCCCCCCGGCACTCTGGCCGTGCTTGAGGATGCCGAGCGCCGCCCGCTGGGGGTGGTGACGGTGAACCCCAAGTCCAAAATCATCGCCCGGATGCTGGATCGCGACGCGGGCGCGGTGATCGACCGGGCCTGGCTGGCCACGCGGCTGGCCCGCGCCATGGCCCTGCGTGAACGGCTGTTCGATCAGCCCTATTACCGGCTGGTTCATGCCGAAGCCGATGGCCTGCCCGGCACGATCATCGACCGCTTCGGCAGCGCCGCCGTGATCCAGCCGAACGCCGCCTGGGCCGAGGCGCTGATCGGCGATCTGGCTGCCGCCCTGGCCGATGTCACCGGCGTCACCACAATCGTCAAGAACGGCTCTGGCCGCGCCCGCGCGCTGGAGGGGCTGCCCGAGGAAGTCACCCTGCTGACCGGGGATCTTCCCGGCCCGGTGCCGGTGCCGATGAACGGCGCGATCTATATGGCCGACCTGCTGGGCGGGCAAAAGACCGGCCTGTTCTATGATCAACGCCCGAACCACGCCTTTGCCGCGCGGCTGGCGAAAGGGGCGCGGGTGCTGGATGTGTTTTCCCATGTCGGCGGCTTCGGGCTGGCCGCGCTTGCCGCCGGGGCCGCACAGGCAGTGGCGATCGATGGCAGCGCCGCGGCGCTGGATCTGGCCACGCAAGGCGCCGCCGCCATGGGCGTCACCGACCGCTTTGCCACGCGCCAGGGCGATGCCTTCAAGCAGTTGGAAGAACTGGGGGCCGAAGGCGCGCAGTTCGATCTGGTCATCTGCGACCCGCCCGCCTTTGCCCCCGCCAAGCCCGCGCTGGAGGCCGGCCTGCGCGCCTATGAACGGGTCGCGCGCCTTGCCGCGCCGCTGGTCGCGCCGGGTGGCTATCTGGTGCTGTGCTCGTGCAGCCATGCCGCCGATCTGACCGCCTTCCGCAACGCCAGTGCCCGCGGCATCGGGCGCGGCGGGCGGCGCGGGCAACTGATCCACACCGGCTTTGCCGGGCCGGACCATCCGCAACTGCCGCAACTGGCCGAAACCGCCTATCTGAAGTCGCTGTTCTTCCGGCTGGACGGCTGATGGCCCGGCGCGCGCTGCTGGACGCCTGCGTCCTTTACCCCACCATTCTGCGCGAAATCCTGATCGGCGCGGCCCAGGCCGGCCTTTACCGCCCGCTCTGGTCGGCCCGCCTGTTTGAGGAATGGGCGCGCGCCGCCGCCCGCCATTCGCCCGCGGATGAGGCGATCGCGCGCGGCGACATCGCGCTGATCCGGGCGGCCTTCCCGCAGGCCGAAGTCGCCGCCGCACCCGGCCTGGAGGCGCGCCTGCATCTGCCCGATCTGAACGACATTCACGTTCTGGCCGCCGCCATTGCCGGGTCCGCCGATCTGATCGTCACCTTCAACGCCCGCGATTTTCCGCGCGGCGTGCTGGCCGCCGAGGGGCTGGCGCGGCAGGATCCCGATGCCTTCCTGATGGATCTGTGGCTGGCCGACCCGCCCGCGCTGGAGGGCGTGGTGGCGCAGGTCCGCGCCCGGACCGAGGCGATCTCGGGCCGCGACCAGCCGCTGCGCGCGCTTTTGAAACGCGCCCGCCTGCCGCGCCTGGGCAAGGCGCTGGACCCCGCACGCGGCTGACGCACGGCCATCCGCGGGCCGCCTTCACGACCTGCGCCTGGGCGGCGACGGCTGGGCAAAAGAAAATGACGGCCGTGGTGATCCGACCGTCAGCGCAGGGAGCTTCCAGGACCATCACCGGTCTTCGCGTGCCTGCCCCGCCTGTATACGCTGTCACGCCACAGGTTGTCAAGTCCGCCGGTTCATCGCGACAACGCGACGGCCCGCAATCCGCCGCGCGGCTGAACGCAGGCCCTGACCTGTCGCTGCCCGCCCGCTTCTGCTAGACAAAACCGTCAAGATCGCGCAAAACACCCTTGTTTGCGCTAACAGGCTGAGGAAACGGATGATGGTCTCGCGTGTGATTCCGGTCGAGGATTTCGATCTGGTGATTTTCGGGGCAACCGGCGATCTGGCGCGGCGCAAGATCCTGCCGGGGCTTTATCGCCGCTATCTGTCGGGCCAGTTCGCCCAGGGCGCGCGCATCATCGGGGCGGCGCGGTCGAAACTGACCTCGACCGCCTTCCGCGAGGATGTCGCTACTGCCATTGGCGAATTCGTGGCCGAGGACAAGCGCGACCCCGCCGCCATTGCCGATTTCCTGAAGCTGGTCAGCTATGTGGCCATCGACGCCACCGGCACCGACGGCTGGTCGCGGCTGAAGGACAAGATGCGCGATGGCGTGACGCAGGCCTTCTACTTCTCGGTCGCGCCGTCGCTGTTCGGCGCATTGGCCGAACGGTTGCACAGCCATGACATTGCCGGGCCGCAGGCGCGGATCGTCGTCGAAAAGCCCTTTGGCCGCGATCTGGACAGCGCGCGGGCGCTGAACGCCACCCTGGCCGAGCATTTCAACGAAACCCAGATCTATCGTATCGATCATTATCTGGGCAAGGAAACCGTGCAGAACCTGATGGCGGTGCGGTTCGGCAATATCCTGTTCGAGCCGCTGTGGAACAGCCAGTATATCGACCATGTGCAGATCACCGTGGCCGAAACCGTGGGTGTCGGCGGGCGAGGGGCCTATTACGACAAGTCGGGCGCGATGCGCGACATGGTGCAGAACCATCTGATGCAGCTTTTGTGCCTGATCGCGATGGAGCCGCCCTATCACTTCGATCCCGATGCGGTGCGCGACGAAAAGCTGAAGGTGATCCGCGCCCTGGCGCCGCTGCGCCCCGAGGATATCGTGCGCGGCCAGTATGCGGCGCGCGGTGACGAAGCAGATTACGCCACCGATGCCGAAAACCCTGCCAGCACCACCGAAAGCTACATCGCCTTGCGCGTGCAGGTGCAGAACTGGCGCTGGCGCGGCACGCCGTTTTACCTCCGCACCGGCAAGAAACTGCGCGCGCGGGCCAGCGAAATCGCGATCGTCTTTCGCGAACCGCCGCATTCGATCTTCGACGATGCCGAGGGCTGGCGCGAGAACCAGCTTGTCATCCGCCTGCAACCGAATGAGGGTATGGACCTGAAGGTGATGATCAAGGAACCGGGGCCGGGCGGGATGCGTCTGGTGCAGGTGCCGCTGGACATGTCCTTTGCCGATGCGCTTGGGGCCGAGGGGGCCGATATTCCCGACGCCTATGAACGGCTGATCATGGATGTGATCCGCGGCAACCAGACCCTGTTCATGCGCGGCGATGAGGTTGAAGCTGCCTGGGCCTGGGTCGATCCGGCGATCCGCGGCTGGGAACAGGCGGGCCACAAGCCGCAATCCTATGACCCCGGATCGTCCGGGCCGGAAGATGCACTGGCGCTTTTGCACCGCGACGGCCGCCGCTGGAGAGAGATCAAGGCATGAGCTTTCAGGATTATCCCGACCGCGAGTTTCTGGAACTGGCCGTGGCCCGCGCCATTGCCGCCGATCTGGGTGCGGCCTTGCGCGCACGCGGGCGGGCGACGCTGGCGCTTGCCGGCGGCACCACGCCCGGCCCGGTGTTCGACATCCTGTCGGCCATCGAACTGGATTGGGCCAATGTCACGGTGACCGTCACTGATGAGCGCTGCGTGCCTGCCCATCATGACCGGTCGAACGCGCGGCTGTTGTCCGAACGGCTGCTGCGCGGGCATGCCCGCGCCGCCCGCCATCTGATCTGGTGGCAGGATGGCGACACCCCCGACAGCGCCGCCGCGCGTGTGTCGAGCGAATTGGCCGATCATCTGCCGCTGGATGTTGTGCTGCTGGGCATGGGCACCGATGCCCATACCGCCAGCCTCTTTCCCGATGCGCCGGAACTTCAGGCGGCTTTGGCCTCGGATGCGGCGCCGGTGATGGCGATCCATCCCGCCAGCCAGCCCGAGGCGCGTCTGAGCCTGACCGCCCCGGTGCTGAAAGGCGCGCTTGCGGCGCATCTGATGATGACCGGCGATGACAAGCGCAAGGTCTGGGAGGATACCCACGGCAAGCCCGCGACCGAGGCGCCGATCCAGGCCTTTGCCGGCGTTCTGAACGTACATTGGGCCGCGTAGGGCATCGGGGAACCATCATGGACAGTATCTGGACCCAGCTTGCCGATCACCACCGCCGCACCGCCGACCGCCCGATTGCCGATCTGATCGACGCAGGCCGCGCCCGCGATTTCAGCGCGGCGGCGGACGGGATGATCTTTGACTATGCCCGCACCGGCATCGACCAGACCGGGCGCGCGCTGCTGCTGAAACTGGCCGAGGCCAGCCCGCTGGCCACGCGCCGCGCCGCGATGTTTGACGGCGAACGCATCAACACGACCGAGGATCGCGCCGTCCTGCACACCGCGCTGCGCGCCCCCGACCGGGCGGTGACGGTGGATGGCACGGACGTCAGCATCGGCGTCCGCGACGTGCTGGCGCGGATGCGCGCCTTTGCGAATGACCTGCGCGCCGGTCGCTTCACCGGGCAGGGCGGGGCGATCACCGATGTCGTCAATATCGGCATCGGCGGGTCCGACCTAGGCCCGGCGATGGCGGTGGCGGCGCTTGCGCCCTATGCCGACGGGCCGCGCTGTCATTTCGTGTCCAACATCGACGGGGCGCATGTGCATGACGTCTTGAAGGGGTTGAACCCGGAGACGACGCTGGTGCTGGTCGCCTCGAAAACCTTTACCACGATCGAGACGATGACCAACGCCCAGACCGCGCGCGACTGGATGGCGGCGCGGGTGGCCGATCCGGCGGCGCAATTCGCCGCGATCTCGACCGCGCTGGACAAGACGGAGGCCTTCGGCATCCCCGAGGATCGTGTCTTTGGCTTTGCCGATTGGGTCGGCGGGCGCTATTCGATCTGGGGGCCGATCGGACTGTCGGTCATGATCGCCATCGGGCCGGACCGGTTCGACGACTTCCTGGCCGGGGGCCGGGCGATGGACGACCATTTCCGCGCCGCGCCCTTTGCGCAGAACCTGCCCGCGCTGCTGGCCCTGGTCGGGATCTGGCACAACCAGATCTGCGGCCATGCGACCCGCGCCGTGTTGCCCTATGACCAACGGCTTGCGCTGCTGCCCGCCTATCTTCAGCAGCTTGAGATGGAGAGCAACGGCAAGCGCGTGGGGCTGGACGGCCGCGCGCTGGACCACGACAGCGGTCCGGTGGTCTGGGGCGCGCCCGGCACCAACGGCCAGCACGCCTTTCACCAATTGATCCATCAGGGCACCCGCGTGATCCCGTGCGAGTTTCTGCTGGCTGCCCAAGGGCATGAGGCCGATCTGGATCACCATCACCGCAAGCTGATGGCCAACGCCCTGGCCCAGATGGCCGCGCTGATGCTGGGTCGGTCGACGGATGAGGTTCGCGCGGCGATGATCGCCAAGGGCATGGCGGCGGATCAGGCCAACCGTCTGGCGCCGCACCGGACCTTTCCGGGCAACCGGCCTTCGACCCTGCTGCTTTATCCGCGGCTGACGCCCTTTGTACTGGGACAGATCATCGCGCTTTATGAACACCGGGTGTTTGTCGAAGGCGTGATCCTGGGGATCAACAGTTTCGACCAGTGGGGGGTCGAGCTGGGCAAGGAACTGGCCCTTGCGCTGGAGCCTGCGATCGAGGGCAAGGACGTGCAGACCGATGCGGTGACGCAGGAAAGCCTGGCGCGGATCGCGGCCTTGCGCGGGTGATCTGGTGCGGGACCGGGGCGCTGCCCCGGACCCCGGCGTATTTGGGCAAGGAAGAAAGGGGCGCCGGTTCGGGTGCCCCTTTGGCTTACTTGACGCGGACCATGCCGGTCGCGCCGGCCAGGCCGCCGGCGGCGGCACCGACGGGGCCAGCAACGACGGCGCCGGTCGCGGCACCGGTGGCGGCGCGGGTGCCGGCATTCGGACCGCAAGCGGTCAGGGTCAGGGTCGCGGCGGTGACGATCAGGGCCAGGGTCTTGGTCATGGTGGAGCCTTTCGATTGACGATGTGACCCCAAGCCCCGCGCTGCGGAAAAGTTCCCTTACCGCGTGTCCTTTGGTCGCAGCACCAGCCAGATCAGCGCGGCGCCCGCCAGCATCAGGAACGGCACCATCGCCAGATTGACCGCCTGCCAGCCCGCCGCCGCATTTCCCGCGCTTGCGCAGTTCATCAGCCCGCCCGACGACAGGCTGGCCACGAACACCCCGCCGAAGACGACGAAATCGTTCAGGCCCTGCACGCGGCCCCGCTCGGCCGGGGTATGGGCGCGCGCCAGCATCGCGGTCGCGCCGATGAAGCCGAAGTTCCAGCCGATGCCCAGAAGGACCAGGGCGATGTAGAACTTTTCCAGCTCGACCCCGGTCAGCGCGACGGCCCCCGCCGCGCCCAGGATCGCAAGGCCGATGCCGACCACGGTGGTATGGCCCAGCCGGGCGATCAGATGGCCAGTGAAGAAGCTGGGAATATACATCGCCAGCACATGCGCGCCGACGATGTTTGCCGCCGTGCCCATGTCCAGCCCGCAGCCGACGGCGGCCAGCGGGGTTGAGGTCATGACCAGGTTCATCAGCGCGTAAGACACCATCGCGCAGATCATCGCCACGGCGATCACCGGGCTGCGCAGCAATTCGCGCGTGCTGCGGCCCTCGGGCAGGGCGGTGGCGCTGCGCGGCGCGGGGCGCGGGATGTCGAGGAAGGCAAACAGCAGCGGCCCCAGCAGGTTCAGCCCGATGATGGCGACATAGGTGGCGATGAAGGGGATTGCAGTCATCTCGGCAGTCAGGCGAACCAGTTGCGGGCCGGTGATCGCGGCGGCCAGCCCCCCGGCCATGACATATGAAATCGCCTTGGGCTGGAACGACAGGGGCGCGGTGTCGGTGGCGGCAAAGCGGTAAAAACCCTGTGCGGCCATATAGATGCCGGTCAGGAACGAGCCTGCGCAGAACAGCACGAAGCTGCCCTGCCAGATGCCGAATGCGGCGATGCCCGCACCAAGCGCGCCCGCGCCGGTGGCGAGGATGAAGCCGCTGCGCCGACCGTGGGTCTGCATCAGCCGCGCCAGTGGCTGCGCGCTGAGCGCCGATCCCAGCACGATCATCGACAAGGGCAGCGTGCCGATGCAGGGGTTGGGCGACAGCGACTGGCCCGCCAGCCCGCCGACGATGAAGATCATCGACATCTGCGCCCCCAGCAGCGCCTGGGCGATGACCAGCACGATGACATTGCGCCAGGCGCGGGCGGGGACGGGTTCGGGGGCGGCGGCGTGATCCATGCCAAACAGCTAACCCGGCGCACGGGTCTTGGGAAGGGGCTGGCGCGGGCTGCGGCAATCGTGCAGGCTGGCGGCATGAGGATCATTCACACCGATGACGACATTGCCGAGGGCGCGGCCCATCTGGCCGCCGCCGAGCCGCGCTTTGGCCATGTCCTGACCCTGTGCGGCCCGCTGCCGTTGCGGCGGCGCGGCGACGGATTTGACGCGCTTGCCGATGCCATCGTCGGCCAGCAGGTCTCGACCGCCGCGGCGCGCGCGATCCGGGGGCGGCTGGTCGCGGCGGGGTTCGACCAGCCCGCGCCGATCCTGGCCGCTGCCGATGACGATCTGCGCGGCTGCGGCCTGTCGCGCCAGAAGGTGCGCTATCTGAAGGCCTTGGCCGAGGCCGGGATCGACTGGGATGCGCTGCGCGATCTGCCCGACGAGGCGGTGGTCGACAGGCTGCTGCCCTTGCCCGGCATTGGCCGCTGGACGGTGCAGATGTATCTGATCTTTGCGCTTGGTCGGGCCGATGTCTTTGCCCCCGACGATCTGGCCCTAGCCGAGGCCGCGCGGCTTTTGTTCGATCTGCCCGACCGTCCCCGCCCCAAGGCCTTTGCCGCCATGGCCGAGGCCTGGTCGCCCTGGCGTGCCGTTGCCGCGCGCGCCTTGTGGGCCTATTACGCGCAGCAGAAATCCCGTGAAGGAGTAGCCCCATGACCCGCGATCTGAAAACCGGCCGGCGGCCTGCGCAATCGGGCAAGGCCACATCGGCGGTGGTGTTTCTGCATGGCTATGGCGCGGATGGCGCCGATCTGCTGGGTCTGGCCGATCCCTTGGCCCCGCATCTGCCCGATACGCTGTTTCTGGCCCCCGACGCGCCCGAACCTTGCGCGGGCAATCCCTTTGGGCGGCAATGGTTTCCGATCCCCTGGCTGGATGGATCGACCGAGGAGGCGGCGCGGCAGGGCATGGCGGCGGCGGTGGATGATCTGAACGCCTGGCTGGACCGGATGATGGCGGATGAGGGGCTGACCCCGGATCGCGTCATCCTGTTCGGATTTTCGCAGGGCACGATGATGGCGCTGCATGTGGCGCCGCGCCGCGATCTGCCGGTTGCCGGTGTGGTGGCCTTTTCGGGCCGCCTGCTGGAACCCGAAGCCCTGGCCGAACAGGCCCGCGTCAAGCCGCCGGTGCTGCTGGTGCATGGCGATGCCGACCCGGTGGTGCCTTTCGCCGACATGAAGCGGGCGGGCGATGCCCTGGTGGGCGCGGGGTTTGAGGTTTACGGCCATGTCATGCAGGGCACGCCGCATGGCATCGCCCCCGATGGTCTGTCGGTGGCGCTTGCCTTCATCCGCGAGCGGCTGGGGATCGCCTGACCCCCGCCGCCCCCGGTGCAGCCCCGTCACCGCCCGTCACATCGGCGTCACCTTGTCGCGCTATCTGGCCACTGACGCCCCGTGTTGGGGGTTGTCAGGTCAAAGACGCCAGATATAGTGGCGGCATGGCTGGGGCGGTTCCCCGCCCTGATGCCATGGCGGCAGGCAGGGCAAGGGGGATTCGATGCTGGATCATGACGTCCCGACAACCGATGGCCTTGGCATCTTGCCCGGCGCTGCCGGCGATTTTCGCAGCGATTTCGTCCGAGAACCGGCGCGGCTGAAGCATTTCCCCTCGTTGGTCTTGAATGCCGATTACCGCCCGCTGTCCTATTACCCGCTGTCGCTGTGGCCCTGGCAAGAGGCGATGAAGGCGGTGTTTCTGGACCGGGTGAACATCCTGGCCGAATATGACGCGGTGGTGCGCAGCCAGCGGCAGGCGTTCCGCATCCCCTCGGTCGTGGTGCTGAAGGATTTCGTCAAGCCGCGCAAGAAGGTGGCCTTCACCCGCTTCAACCTGTTCATGCGCGACGAGTTTCGCTGTCAGTATTGCGGCGGGCGCGATCACCTGACCTTCGATCACGTCGTGCCCCGGTCGCGCGGCGGCATCACCAGTTGGGAAAACGTGGTGGCCGCGTGCAGCCCGTGCAACCTGAAGAAGGCCAACAAGTCGCTGCGTGCATCCGGCATGGTGCTGCGCAAGAAGCCGGTCGCCCCCACGCCCGAGGTGATGCACGCCATCGGTCGCCGCTTTCCGCCGGGCCATCTGCATGAAAGCTGGATGGACTACCTGTATTGGGATACCGAGCTGGAAAGCTAGGCCCGCTTCAGCCCCGCCAGAACCGTCGCCAGATCGCCGTAGCCCGTCAGGCGGCGTTCATAGGCCAGACCCAGCCGGGCGGCGGCGTCGCGCGCCTGCGCATCCAGTGCCGCATCGTCGGTCTGCGCCAGATAGATCAGCTTTTCATACTGGCCGAACATGATGCCGATCAGTTCGGGATGGCGGTCGAACCCCATCGGACGCCAGCAAAAGGCGTCGAACTGGCGGGTCAGGAAATCGGTCAGGTAAAAGGCCCGCGCCTCGGTCTCGGCCCGGGCCTGAAAGGCGGGAAGGCCGTCGAAAAACGCATAGCAATGCGGCCCGGCGATCATCGCCACGCCCAGCCTTTCGCAGGTCGCGGCCAGCCCGCCGCCGGTGCCGCAGTCGGCATAGGCGATGAAGATCCGCTGACCATAGGTGGGGCGGTGATGGGCGACGGCGGCCTCGACCGCGCCGGGGATCAGGTCGGGGGTCAGATGCAGATCGGCGGGCAGACAGGTCAGGTCGACATGCTGCCAGCCGCCGATCTGACGCAGGGCCGTGATCTCGCGCGCAAGGGCGCCGCAGGCGATGACCAGCACGCGGTCCGGCCCATCCCCGCCGGTCGAGACCGCGCCCCGCACCGGCGGCGCGGCGCGCGGCCGGCGCTGCGCGGCGCGTTCGCGCAGGCCGCGCTTCACCCGTGGCGGTCCTGATGCGGCCCCGGACGGTGCAAGGCCAGGCGCATGATCGCGGCCCCGACAAGGGCCGCCATCCCCAGCGCGCCCAGAGGCAGGCCGGATCCGGCCACCATCCAGATCGTCGCCCCGGCCAGGGCGATCACGCCAAACAGCATCAGCAGGAAATGGGGCAGGGGCATGGCACTCTCCTTCAACCGGGCCAATATGGGGGGCAGGCGCGGAAAGGAAAAGCCCCGCCATGGCAGGCGGGGCCGGTTCGCAGCGGTTCTGGCGGGTTCACGCCGGGTCAGCGCCCGGAAAACGCCCGGTCAGCGCCGCGTCATGGGGCAGGTGTTCATGCCCATCAGCCGATACAGCGGGCAGGTCTGGAAGATCCCGGTCAACAGCGGGATCAGCCCCAAGAGATAGGCCCAGCGATAGGTGGCGTCGGTGTTCAAAAAGAACCCGGCGATCAGCGCCAGACCGATGAGGATGCGCAGGATGCGGTCGATGCCGCCGACATTCTTGACCATGATGGCCCCCTTTCATTCATGGGTATGAATGTATCAGCTTTCGGCGGCGTGGCAAGCGCGCAACCCCCGTCAGTTCGGCGCGCCATCAACCTGCCGCACCAGCCCCAACAGATCGCGGGTGGCGGGGTCAAAGCGGATGATCGTGCCCTCGACAAGGGCATAGTCCCACGCGCCATCGGGGATCGGCAGGCCAAGGCGTAGCGGATCGTCGATCCGCGCCACGCCGATGTCGCGCGCAAGTGCCGCGCGGATGCGCCCGACCTGACCCGGCGGGATGCAGGCCGGTTCCTTCTTCGCAAGGCCCGGTGGGCAATCGCGCGGCGTCAGCGCGCGAACCGTGTCGATCACGCGAAAGCTGTCGGCCTCGGCCCGCAGGATCTGATCGCCCGCGATGACATAGTGGCTGCCGTCGATCAGCGCGGGCAGGCCGAACAGCGCGGGGTCGGCGATCGTGTAATAGCGCGCATCGCCCAGGATGCTGCCGGGGGCGAGGATACCCTCGGGCGTCTCGGCCTTGGGTGCGGGCTTCGCGGGCTTGGCCTTCGGCTGCACCTGATCGCAGCGCCCCTGTTTGGCCAGACCGGGCGGGCAGCCGTCCTTCGCATGGGCGGGTGTGGTCATGGCGATCGCGCCCAACATCAGCGCGGCCACTGCAAGGGGGGAACGGGTCATCGCATGGCTCCGGTTCTGCGCCGCACGCGGCGGCCATCAGGGGTCAACGCGCGGGGCCGCGCCTGGTGCCCGCGCCCCGCCGATGCAGGCAGGCGACGGCGCCTTGCCGCCGATGCCCACTGACAGCCGCAAGGCCGGGCCGATCCCGCGCGGCCATTGACCCGCCGCTCTGACCCTCAGGCCTGGCCCTGCCGCCCGCGCCCCGTGAAACGGGGCAGCATGGCCGAAAAGTCGCGGCCCCGGCCATCCTCGGCCTCGACGAAATCGGTGTAAAGCCGGGTCGCCAATTCGCCCATCGGCGTGTCGGCATCGGCACTGGTCGCGGCCTGCTGCGACAGACGCAGATCCTTCAGCATCAGTTCGGCGGCGAAACCGGGCTTGTAGCCGTTGTCCGCGGGCGAGGTCGGGCCGACCCCCGGCGCGGGGCAATAGGCGTTCAGGCTCCAGCTATAGCCCGAGGAGGTGCTGACCACATCGAACATCTTTTGCCGGTCCAGCCCCAGCTTGTCGGCCAAGGCGAAGGCCTCGCAGGTGGCCAGCATGGTCACGCCCAGGATCATGTTGTTGCAGATCTTGGCGGCCTGACCGGCACCGGATTGCCCGCAATGGACGGCCTTCTGTCCCATGATCGCAAACAGCGGCTGGACGGTCGCAAAGGCCGCGTCGCTGCCCCCCACCATGAAGGTCAGCGTGCCCGCCGCCGCCCCGCCAACCCCGCCCGAAACGGGCGCATCCAGCGCGCCCAGACCCGCCGCCACCGCCTGATCGGCCACGTCGCGGGCGCTGTCGACATCGACGGTGGAACAATCGCAGAGCACCGCGCCGGGCTGCATCGCGGGCATCACCTCGGCCGCGACGGCGCGCAGGATCGCGCCATTGGGCAGCATGGTGATGACGACCTCGGCCCCGGCGGCGGCCTCGGCGGCAGTAGCGGCGCGGGTGACGCCCGCGGGCATCGGTGCGGCCAGATCGAAGCCCGCGACCTGATGGCCCGCCGCCGCCAGATTGGCCGCCATCGGCCCGCCCATATTGCCCAAGCCGATAAAGCCGATCTTCATTCGATTTTCTCCAGATGCAGGGATTTGTCGCCCAAAGGGGCCAGGATCGCCGCGACCTGATCGCGGCTCACATCCTCGGGGCGGGCGTGTTTCCAGCGCGGGTTGCGATCCTTGTCGATGATCTGGGCGCGCACGCCCTCAAGAAAATCGGCCTCGGGCAGGGCGCGGAAGGTAAAGCGGAACTCGTTTTCCAGCGCATGTTCGATGGTGTCGGCCTGACGCGCGCGGGCGATCAGGTCCAGCGTCGCGGCCATCGACAGCGGCGCGTTGCGGCGCAGCACCTTGGCGGTGTCGCGGGCGAAATCGCTGTCGGTGCGATCAAGGCTGGCAAGGATCGCACCGACATCGGGCAGCGCGAAATGGTGGTCGATCTCGTCCTGAAGGGCGATCAGCCTTTCACCCTCGGGCGGGGTGGTGGCGCGGCGCAAGATCTCATGCGTGTCGCCGGTGTCGATCAGGTGGCGCTTCAGCCCCTCCCACGCGGCCTGGGGGATGAAGTAATCGGCAAAGCCCGCGTGGATCGCATCGCCCGGACCCATCCGTGCCCCGGTCAGGCCCAGATATTCGCCGATCCGCCCCGGCGCGCGCGCCAGCAAAAGGCTGCCGCCGACATCAGGGATGAGGCCGATGCCGGTTTCGGGCATGGCGACCTGGGTGGTCTCGCCGACGATGCGGTGGCCCGAATGGCCGCCCACGCCGACGCCGCCGCCCATCACGAAGCCCTGCATGAAGGCCACGATCGGCTTGTCATAGCCGTCGATCTTGGCGTTCATGCGGTATTCGTCGCGCCAGAATTGACGCGGGCCGTCGAAATCGCCCGCCACCCCGGCGTGATACATCGCAGCGATGTCGCCACCCGCGCAGAACGCCCGATCCCCCGCCGCGTCGATCAGCACAAGCTCCACCTCGGGGTGGTCGCGCCACTGATCCAGCGCCTTGTCGATGGCCAAAGCCATCGGATGCGACAGCGCGTTCAGCGCGCCCTCACGGGTAAAGGTGATGCGACCCGCGCGCCCCTCGCGCCGGATATGCAGGTCATTGGTGCCCCAGTCGATCGTCGTCGGCATGTCTACCCCCGTTCGGCAAGAACGGCGCGGCTGGTGATCAGGCGCATGATCTCGTTCGTGCCCTCAAGGATCTGGTGAACGCGCAGGTCGCGCACGATCTTTTCGATCCCGTAATCGGCAAGGTAGCCGTAACCGCCGTGCAGTTGAAGGCATTGATTGGCGACATCAAAGGCGTCGTCGGTGACTTTCAGCTTGGCCATGGCGCAGAACTTGGTGGCGTCGGGCGCGCCCTGGTCCAGCTTCCACGCCGCCTGACGCAGGAAGATGCGCGACGATTGCAGGCGGGTTTCCATCTCGGCCAGCCGGAATTGCAGCGCCTGGAACTGATCCAGCGTTTTGCCGAAGGCGCGGCGTTCGCCCATATAGGCCAGCGTTTTCGTCATCGCCGCCTGCGCGCCGCCCAAGGCACAGGCCGCGATGTTCAGCCGCCCGCCATCCAGCCCCGCCATGGCATAGGCAAAGCCGCGCCCGTCCTGGCCGATCTGGTTGGCCTCGGGGATCACGCAATCGTCGAATTGCACCTGCGCGGTCGGCTGCGCCTTCCAGCCCATCTTGTGTTCAAAGGCGCCAAAGGACAGGCCGGGGGTGCCCGCCTGGACCACCACGGTCGAGATGCCCTTCGGCCCGTCCTCGCCGGTGCGCACCATGGTCAGATAGCAGTCGGAATAGCCGCCGCCACTGATGAAGGCCTTGGTGCCGTTGAGCCGGAACCCCTGCGCGTCGCGATCCGCGCGGGTGCGCAGGGCGGCGGCGTCGGACCCCGACCCGGGTTCGGTCAGGCAATAGGAGAACACCTTTTCCATGCTGCACAGGCCGGGCAGCCAGCGTTCTTTCTGCTCGGGCGTGCCGAACTTGTCGATCATGCCGCCGCACATGTTGTGGATCGAGAGAAACGCCGCGACCGAGGGACAGGCCTGCGACAGCGCCTCGAACACAAGGGTCGCGTCCAGCCGCGTCAGCCCGGTGCCGCCGTAATCGTCACTGACATAAACCCCGCCCAGGCCCAGCTCGGCCGCCTTGCGCCACAGATCGCGCGGGATGGTGCCGTCCTGTTCCCACTGATCGGCATGGGGCGCGATCTCATCCTGCCCAAAGGCATAGGCCATGTCGTAGATGGCCTGTTGTTCCTCGGTCAGCGCGAAATCCATGGCATCCCCCCGGCTTGGAAACTGAACAGGTGTTTAGTTTCCAAATCTTGCGGAAGTTTTGCAAGGGTCAGGCGGGGTGGGGCGGATGCGGGTGGCTGTGTGGTGGTCGGCAGTGGTGTCAATGAGGATCTTGGCAAGCGCGGTCGTAAGGGCGGCGATGACGCTGCCGTCAGCCTTGGTGCAGGCCCATTCGTCGCTGCAACAGACAGAAAGCGCCCCGCTGCGACGCGCCCGCAGGGCCGAAACGGTCATAGACAGGTGATGGGGCGAGCCGCATCGACACCCCGCCTTCTTCGTCAATCAACGTCTCAAGCGAAATCGCGCCCCTCACCACCGCGTGAAGATACCGGCCCCTTGGGGCCGGTCAAGTGATCACAACCCCAGTTTCTGCGCCACCATCTTGTTCACGACCGCCGGGTCGGCGGTGCCGCCGGTGGCTTTCAGGACCTGGCCGGTGAACCAGCCCGCCAGTTTGGCGTTCACCTTGGCCTTTTCGACCTGCGCGGGGTTGTCGGCGATCAGTTGATCCAGCGCGGCCTCGATCGCGCCGGTGTCGGTGACGGCTTTCATGCCGCGCGCGGCGGCGACCTCGGCGGGGTTGCCGCCCTCGGTCCACAGGATTTCAAAAAGATCCTTGGCCATCTTGCCGGTGATCTCACCCGAGGCCAGCAGGTCCAGCATCCCGCCCAGTTGCGCCGCCGACAGCGGGCTTTCGCTGATCGCCAGACCCTGCTTGTTCAGCCGCCCGAACAATTCGTTGATGACCCAGTTCGCGGCCTGCTTGCCGTCGCGGCCCTGCGCCACGGCCTCGAAGTAATCGGCGTTTTCCACCTCGGCAGTCAGCACATCGGCATCATATTCCGACAGGCCCATGTCTTTGACAAACCGTGCCTTTTTCGCATCCGGCAGTTCCGGCATCGCGGCCGCGATGTCGTCGACCCAGGCCTGTTCGATTTCCAGCGGCAAAAGGTCGGGGCAGGGGAAATAGCGATAGTCGTGGGCCTCCTCCTTCGACCGCATCGAGCGCGTCTCGCCCTTGTCGGGGTCGTAAAGCCGGGTTTCCTGCACGACCTTGCCGCCATCCTCGATGATGGCGATCTGTCGGCGGGCCTCATAGTCGATCGCAGCCTGGATGAACCGCAGGCTGTTCATGTTCTTGATTTCGCAGCGCGTGCCCAGATGGCTGAAATCCTGGGTTTCCTGATAGCGTTCATAATCGCCGGGGCGGCAGACGCTGACGTTCACATCGGCGCGCAGGTTGCCGTTCTGCATGTTGCCATCGCAGGTGCCCAGATAGCGCATGATCTGGCGAAGTTTCGCCACATAGGCCGCCGCTTCCTCGGGGCCGCGGATGTCGGGGCGGCTGACGATCTCCATCAGCGCGACGCCGGTGCGGTTGAAATCGACGAAGGACATGTTGGGGTCCATGTCGTGAATCGACTTGCCGGCATCCTGTTCCAGATGGATGCGTTCGATGCGCACGCGGCGGGCGACGCCGGGGCCAAGATCGACGATTACCTCGCCCTCGCCCACGATGGGGTGGTAAAGCTGGCTGATCTGATAGCCCTGCGGCAGGTCGGGGTAGAAGTAATTCTTGCGGTCAAAGGCGCTGCGCAGGTTGATCGCGGCCTTCAGGCCCAGCCCGGTGCGCACGGCCTGGGCCACGCAGAACTCGTTGATGACGGGCAGCATGCCGGGCATTGCGGCATCGACGAAGGCCACATTGGCATTCGGTTCAGACCCGAAGGCGGTCGAAGCGCCGGAAAACAGCTTGGCGTTGGATGCGACCTGGGCGTGAACCTCAAGCCCGATGACCAGTTCCCAATCCTCCTTGGCCCCCGAGATGACCT
Organism: Paracoccus zhouxuedongae; assembly: GCF_041927815.1. Taxonomy (NCBI): domain Bacteria; kingdom Pseudomonadati; phylum Pseudomonadota; class Alphaproteobacteria; order Rhodobacterales; family Paracoccaceae; genus Paracoccus; species Paracoccus zhouxuedongae. The sequence goes on along the minus strand of NZ_JBHFHM010000006.1, from coordinate 87,846 downwards.
TGGGTTCGGGCGCGCGATAGGACAGATGGTCAAGCATGGTGGTTCCCTTTGGCTATGGCCTGCGTTTTAGGCCGGGGCGCGGGGCAGGGCAAGCGGTCTGGCAAGCTGCGTGACAGGCGCAAGCCCGCCGATGGCACGCAGTCGCATCGGCAAAAGCCCGCCGAAACGGTGGCTTGGCCCGGTGGCGCGGTCTTGCGGGGGTTTACAGCCCGACCGCCGCGCGGGCAGATCAAGCGCGCAACAACCGGAGTGCCCGCATGAAAATGTGGATGAAGGCCCTGACGCTGGGGGCCGCGATGATCGCCAGCCCGCTGGCTGCAACGCTGACGGCGACCCCCGTCGAGGCCCGGCAGGCCGCCGCCAACGCCCAGATCATCCAGGTCGCGATGCGGTGGGATCACCGGCGCGAGGCGAACACCTGGACCCGCTCCACCATGTCGGCGGTGTCGCAGACCCGGCTGACGCGGATCATCCCGCATGACATCGCGCAATTCTGCCCCGGCTATGCGCAGGGCGACAGGGTGCAGCGCGCCGCCTTCTGGACGGGCCTTCTGTCGGCGATCGCCAAGCATGAAAGCACCTGGAACCCGCGTGCGGCGGGCGGCGGCGGGCGCTATCTGGGGCTGATGCAGATCTCGCGCGGGACATGGGGGCATTACGGCTGCGGCGGCAATATCCGCGACGGGTCGGACAATCTGGCCTGCGCGGTGCGGATCATGGCCAGCCAGGTCGGGCGCGACGGCGTGGTCGGCGCGGGCGGGCGCGGCGGTGTGGCGCGCGACTGGGGTCCGATGAAGATGCAGGGCAAGCGCGCCGACATTGCCGCCTGGACCCGGCGTCAGGCCTATTGCCAGAACTGATCCGATGAAAAACGGGGCGCCAGTGGCGCCCCGCTTGCGTTTTGGCCATCAGCCCTGCTGGGCCTCGATGCCATAGAACTCCTCGGGTTTCGGTGTGTCGTGGCCGCGCACCGGCAGCACCGGATGCACGACCTGCGGCTGTTCGCCCGACAGCGTATGCAGGAAGGCCACGATGTCATCGATCTGCGCATCGCTCAGCTCGGCCCCCAATTGCGAGTTGGCCATGATGTCGACCGCCTGCCGCAGATCCCAGACCTTGCCGGAATGGAAATAGGGCGCGGTCAGCGCGATGTTGCGCAGGGGCGCTGCGCGGAACACGTAGTCATCGCCCGCCGTCTCGGTCACGGCAAAGCGGCCACGGTCGCCTTCGGGCAGCACGTCGGCGCCGGGTTTTTCAACCACGCCAAAGGGATAGTAATCCTGACCGCCGAAGTTCACGCCGCCATGGCAAGATGCGCAGCCGGTATCCACGAACAGTTTCAGCCCGTTCTTTTCCTGTTCCGTCATCGCCCCGTCCTGGCCCATCAGGAACTGGTCGAACTTCGAGTTCGGGGTGATCAGCGTGGCCTCGAACGCCTCGACCGCCAGGGCGAAATTGTCGAAGCTGACGGCATCGTTGCTGCCGGGGAAGGCGGCGGCAAAGGCATCGACATAGCCCGGCATCGACTTCAGCGTGGCGACCACATTGTCGGGGGTGTTGTTCATCTCGACCCCGGCCTGCACCGGGCCTTTGGCCTGCGCGGCCAGATCGGGGGCGCGGCCGTCCCAGAACTGGGCGATGTTATAGACGGCGTTCAGCATGGTGGGGGCGTTGCGCGGCCCCTTTTGCCAGCCATGCCCGATCGAGGTCTCCAGCCCGTCGACCCCGGCCAGGCCGACATTGTGGCAGGACTGGCAGGAAAACAGACCCGAGCGCGACATGCGCGGGTCGAAGAACAGCTTGGCGCCCAGGTCGATGCGTTCGCGGGTCAGCATGTTGCCGTCGTGGATCGTCGGCGCCAGCGGGATCGGCTTGAAGTTTTCCTGCGCGACGGCGCGCAGATCGGCGTCGGGCGTGGCCGTTTCGGCCAGGGCGGGCAGCGCCGCCGTGGTCAGGGCCACCGTCACGAGCAAGCGGGTAAGCATGGGACATCTCCTGTCTGATTCTGGATTTATTCTAAATGCAGGATCTGCCCCCGCCTTGATCTGGCGCAAACGGACGTTGCCGGGGCGGGGGGTTTTCGCCATTCTGCCCCCACCCGAATGGAGACGCGCGACATGGCCCTTGAGGATGCCAAGACCCAGACCGACCTGGCCTTTCTGCGCGATGATCCGCGCGGCCTGGCCTTTGAAAACGCCTTTGCCGGGGCGACCAGCTTTCTGCGCCGCCGCTATACGCGCGATCTGCGCGGCTTTGATCTGGCGATCACGGGGGTGCCCTTTGATCAGGCGGTGACGCATCGCCCCGGCACCCGCTTCGGCCCGCGCGCCCTGCGCGAGGCCAGCACGCTGCAAGCCTTCGACGCGCCCTATGGCTGGGGCTATGACCCGTTCACCGAGCTGGCGATTGCCGATTATGGTGACATGCCCTTTGATTATGCAGCGATTTCCGACGTGCCCGCGCGGATCGAGGCGCATATCGGCGGCATTCTGGATCAGGGCGCGGGGGCGATCACCCTGGGTGGGGATCACTCGATCACGCTGGGTGCCTTGCGCGCCCATGCCCGCCGCCACGGGCCGCTGGCGGTGATCCAGTTCGACGCGCATTCCGACACCTGGGCCGATGACAACCCGGCGCGGATCGACCACGGCACCTTCCTTTATACCGCGATCCGCGAGGGGACGGTCGACCCTGCCGCCTCGGTCAGCGTGGGCATTCGCACGGATAATCCCGACACTTTGGGCGTCACCATCCTGGATGCGGCATCGGTTCACCGCGACGGCGTGCCCGGCACGCTGGACCGAATCCGCGCCGTGGTGGGCGACCGCCCGGTCTATCTGACCTTCGATATCGACGCGCTGGACCCCGCCTTTGCGCCGGGCACCGGCACCCCGGTCTGGGGCGGGCTGGCCAGTTGGCAGGCGGCGGCGCTGTTGCGGGGCCTGGCCGGCATCAACCTGATCGGCGGCGACCTGGTCGAGGTCAGCCCGCCCTATGACCATGCCAATGTGACGGCGGTCATGGGCGCGCATGTGGTGGTCGAGCTGATCGCGCTGTGGGGCTGGACCCGGCGCAAGGCGCTGAAATAACAGAAAAACCACGTATTTTTGCCGTATCGCGCGCGTATCCTTTGCGTATCTTTTCCGTATCACGCCGCGTGATACGCCATGCAACGGGGCCGCAACGCCCGCACGCAGGGGCGCTTGAATCCGCAACGGCGCAAGGATAGCTGGGGGCCATGACGCATCCTCATCCCATTCTGCTGTCGGGCGCGCCCGAAGGCTATGACGCCCGCCTGATCGCCCGCGAACTGGCGCAGGGCAGCGGCGCGGTGATCCATATCGCCCGCGACGACCGCCGGATGGAGGCGATGCGGCAGGCTTTGGCCTTCTTCGCCCCCGATCTGCCGGTCATCACCTTTCCGGCCTGGGACGTGCAGCCCTATGACCGGACCTCGCCCAATGCGGCGATCTCGGCGGCGCGGATGGCGGTGCTGGCGGGGCTGGCGGCGGGGGCGTTCCCCGAACGCATGGTGCTGCTGACCACCCTGTCGGCGGCCATGCAGCGCGTGCCCGCGCCCGAGGTGCTGAAGGGCGCGAGTTTCGCCGCCCGTGTCGGCGGCCGCGTGGATGAGGGGGCGCTGCGGGCGTTCCTGACGCGCATGGGCTATACGCAAAGCCCGACCGTGACCGAACCCGGCGATTACGCCGTGCGTGGCGGCATCATCGACATCTATCCCCCCGGCCAGCCCGGCCCGATCCGGCTGGACCTGTTCGGCGACGTGCTGGACGGCGCGCGCCGGTTCGACCCCGAGACGCAGCGCACCACCGAAAAGCTGGACGGGATCGAACTGGCCCCCGTGTCCGAGGTGATCCTGGACGAGGCCGCGATCACCCGCTTTCGCCAGAACTACCGCCTGGCCTTTGGCGCGGCGGGCACGGACGACCCGCTGTATGAGGCCGTCAGCGCGGGCCGCAAACACGCCGGCATGGAACATTGGCTGGCGTTCTTCCACGACCGGCTGACCCCGATCCTGGACTATCTGCCCGGTGCCAGCGTCATCGAGGATGACCAGCTTGGCCCGATGCGCGACGCCCGCTGGGAAAGCCTGGCCGACCAATACGACGCCCGGCGCGAGGCGATGGGTCGGCGCGACCGGGTGGATACGGTCTATAAACCGGTCGAACCGGGGCTTTTGTATCTGGACGATGCCGCCTGGCACGCCGCGATGGCGGGGCATCGGCTGGTTCGGCTGTCGGTCAATCCGCTGCCGCCCGGCCCCGGCGTGCTGGATGCGGGCGGGCGGCTTGGGCGGTCCTTTGCCGCTGAACGGCAGATGGAAAACGTCAGCCTGTTCAACGCTTTGGCGGACCATGTTCGCAAACGCCTGCAACTTGGCCCGGTGGTCATCGCCAGTTGGTCCGAGGGCGCGCGCGAGCGGCTGAAGGGCCTTCTGGCCGATGAGGGCGTGCATGATGCGCAGCCGATCCGGGCGCTGTCGGACCTTAGGTCCAAGCTGGGCCTTGCCGTCTGGGCGCTGGATCAGGGGTTCGAGGTCGACAACCGCGATTTCGGCCATCTGACGGTGATTTCCGAACAGGACGTGCTGGGCGACCGCCTGATCCGCGCGCCGCGCCGCAAGAAACGCGCCGAAAACTTCCTGACCGAGGCGACCAGCCTGTCGCCCGGCGATCTGGTCGTGCATGTCGATCACGGGGTGGGGCGCTACAAGGGCCTGGAAACCGTCACCGCCATGGGCGCGCCGCATGATTGCGTGCTGATCGAATATGCCGGCGGCGACAAGCTGTATCTGCCGGTCGAGAATATCGAACTGCTGTCGCGTTACGGGCATGAGGACGGGCTTCTGGACAAGCTGGGCGGCGGGGCCTGGCAGGCGAAAAAGGCGCGGCTGAAGGAACGCATCCGCCAGATTGCCGACCGGCTGATGCGGGTGGCCGCCGAACGCCTGCTGCGCAAGGCCCCGGTGCTGGAAGCGGCCCATCACGAATGGGAGGAGTTCGCGGCCCGCTTCCCCTGGCAGGAAACCGATGACCAGTTGTCCGCCATCGGTGACGTGATCGAGGATTTGCAGGCCGGCCGCCCGATGGACCGGCTGATCGTCGGCGATGTGGGCTTTGGCAAGACCGAAGTGGCGATGCGCGCGGCCTTTGTCGCGGCCAGTGCCGGGGTCCAGGTGGCGGTCATCGCGCCGACCACGCTGCTGGCGCGCCAGCACTACAAGACCTTCGCCGAACGCTTCCGCAACACGGCCGTAACCGTGCGCCCGCTGTCGCGCTTTGTCACCGCCAAGGACGCGGCCCTGACGCGCGAGGGGCTGGCGAACGGCAGCGTCGATATTGTCATCGGCACCCATGCCGTGCTGGCGAAAGCCGTGAAGTTTCAGGATCTTGGCCTCTTGATCATCGACGAGGAACAGCATTTCGGGGTGACCCACAAGGAGCGCCTGAAAGAGATGCGGTCGGACGTTCACGTTCTGACGCTGACCGCGACCCCGATCCCGCGCACGCTGCAACTGTCGCTGACCGGGGTGCGCGACCTGTCGATCATCGGCACCCCGCCGGTGGACCGCCTGGCGATCCGCACCTATGTGTCCGAGTTCGACGCCGTGACGCTGCGCGAGGGGCTGCTGCGCGAACATTACCGCGGCGGGCAGTCGTTCTTTGTCGTGCCGCGCATCAGCGACCTGCCCGAGATCGAGGATTTCCTGCGCGAACATGTGCCCGAGGTCAGCTTCATCACCGCCCATGGCCAGATGGCGGCGGGCGAGCTTGATGACCGCATGAACGCCTTTTACGATGGCAAATATGACGTGCTGGTGGCGACCACCATCGTCGAATCCGGCCTTGATATTCCCACGGCCAACACGATGATCGTCCATCGCGCCGACATGTTCGGCCTGGCCCAGCTTTACCAGATCCGGGGCCGCGTGGGCCGCGCCAAGACCCGCGCCTATTGCTATCTGACGACCAAGCCGCGCAGTCCGCTGACGCCCGGCGCCGACCGGCGGCTGAAGCTGCTGGCCAGCCTCGACAGCCTTGGCGCGGGCTTCAGCCTGGCCGCGCAGGATCTGGACCTGCGCGGGGCGGGCAACCTTCTGGGCGAGGAACAATCCGGCCATATCAAGGAGGTCGGCTATGAACTTTACCAGCAGATGCTGGAGGAAACGATCGCCAAGCTGAAAGCGGGCGAGATTGCGGCGCCCGAGGATGGCCAATGGGCGCCGACCCTGAACCTGGGCGTCGCGGTGACCATCCCTGAAAGCTATGTGACCGATCTGGACGTGCGGCTGGGGCTTTACCGCCGGCTGTCCGGCCTGGTCACCAAGGTCGAGATGGAGGGTTTCGCCGCCGAGCTGATCGACCGTTTCGGCCCCCTGCCGCCCGAGGTCGATACGCTGCTGAAAGTCATGCGGATCAAGGCCTTGGCCAAGCGCGCGATGATTGCGAAGCTGGATGTGGGGCCGCGCGGGGCGACCGTCGCCTTCCATCAGGATCGCTTCCCGAACCCCGCCGGGCTGGTCGAATACCTGACCGCGCAGCGCGGCACGGCCAAGGTCGACGGCAACCGCATCGTGCTGCGCGCCGAATGGAAATCCGAGGCCGAGCGGATCAAGGGTGCCTTCGCCATCGCCCGCGATCTGGCCGAAAAGGTCATCGCCGCCGAGCGCAAGGCAAAGGCGGCGCAGCCTGCCGCAGCGCCGCCCAAGTCCAGACGAGACTAGGGCGCGACCCGTTGCGAACTCAGCCGCGGATCAGCCGCATCAGCGCCGCCGCAAGCGCTGAACAGATCAGCGCCGCCAGCACCGCAGGCAGCGGCGTGCCGTCGAAGGCCAGCCCCACCGGCACCGCGATCGCCACCGCCGCCAAGGTCGAGACCGCCGCCATGATCGAGGCCGTCATCCCCGCGATATGGCCCATCCGTTGCAGCGCAAGCGCGTTCAGATTGCCGAAGGTGATCCCCGCCATGGCAAACAGGCTGACCGCCCAGATGAAGAACAGCGCGAAATCAAAGGGCGCAGGCAGCGGCCCGGCGATCAATGTCACCAGATAGATCCCCGCCACGACGATCTGCATCAGATAGGCGCCGCGCGCCATCGCCCGCATCCCCAGCCGCATCACCAGCCGCGCATTCAGCACCGTGCCCATGCTGGAAAGCAGCGCCAGCCCCGCGAACCACAAGGGAAAGGCCGCGCCGCGCCCGAAACTGTCGAACAATTGCTGCGCGCTGGACAAAAGCGCCATCATCTGCCCGAAACCCAGCGACAGCACGGCGGTGATGATGACCACCTGCCGGTCGCCCAGAACCTCGCGCGTGCCCGCCCACAGGGTCGTGGCGCGGAACGGGCGGCGGGCGGCGACGGGCAGCGTCTCGGGTTGGCGCAGGTTCATCCAGACCGCGCCGATCAGCGCAAAGACGACGAAGGCCGCAAACACCGCGCGCCAGCCCGCCAGCCCGATGATCACCGCCCCCAAGGATGGCGCAAGCGCCGGCACCAGGATGAACACCATCATCACGAAGGACGAGATCCGCGCCATCTCGCGCCCCTCGTAAAGGTCGCGCACCATGGCTTGCCCCGCGATGCGCGGCCCGGCGGCACCAAGCCCCTGGGCAAACCGCGCCGCCAAAAGCAGCGTCAGGCTGTTGGCATAGATCGCCGCAAGCGCCGCGATCATGTAGACCAGAAAGCCGATGTTGATGATCCGCTTGCGCCCGAACGCATCCGACAGCGGACCCGAGATCAACGTGCCAAGGCCCAGGCCCGCCATGAACGCCGTCACCACCAGCTGCGCGCGGTTCACCGCATCAGGCGACAATTCGCCCGCGATCACCGGCAGCGCGGGCAGCATCGCGTCGATGGAAAAGGCGATCGTGGCAAACAGCATCGCCAGCAGGGCGACAAACTCGGGCAGGGGCAGGCGGCGGATGGGCTGGTTCATGTCGGACCTCTGGATGAACCCCCTCTCATCTGCCTGCGCCGGGCCAAGCGCAAGGGCGCATTTGGGCACACCACAGGGACTTTACTTTTCCGACCGTTTCAATCAGAAAAAAACCGATACGACGAAAGGGGGCCGCCATGGCACAGATTTCCACCCGTTTCATCCTTGCCGCCGCGATCAGCCTGGGGCTGACCGGCGCGCTTCTGGCGCCGCGCCCGGTGCTGGGCCAGGACGCCGCAGCCGCCGCGCCGGAAACGCCGCTGGTGCTGGACTATGCCACGTTCGAGGCAACGGTGCCCCATGCCGATCTGACCGATTGCCCCGCCGCCCTTGCCGGGCCCGATCGCTTTTGCCGCATGACCCTGGCCGCCGAGACCATCGGCGTCTGGGTGTTCAGCCTGAATGGCGACCAACCGCTGCTGGCGCTGCAAACCTATGATGTCGAGGAAACCGACATCGCCTTCTAAGGCAAGCCGCGCTTCTTTCTTGCCAAAATACGCTGGGGGGCGCGGCACGCGCGGGGGCAAAGCCCCCTCGACGCCCGCCCGCAGCGCCGCCGGATGTCAGCCGCGATCCCCGTCGTCATCGTCGCCGAAACGGGAATCGTCGTCATATTCATCCTCGCCCTCGCCGACATATTTCGACGACAAAGCGATGGAATGATTGTCATGGACCGGGTTCATGACGACATCAGCGGGCAGTTCGCCGGTCAGCCAGTCGCGGATCTCGACGCGGGCATCGGCCGCATCCTGCCCGGTCAGCTCGGCGATATAGGCGACAAAGGCGCGCTGGTCGCCGTCGATACTGTCCAGCTCATCCTCATCGGCATCGGGCCATTTCTCAAGGATTGCCTCGAAAAAGGCGGGCCAGTTGTCCTGCACATGCTGCCATTTCATCGCTGACCCCCTTTCGCGATCAGAACCCGCTGCTGCCGGCGCCGCTGAAGCCGCCAAACGCCCCCGAGGTGCCTTGCGCCACCGCGGTGATATCCTGGCCGACCCCGGCGACGGTGTTGCAACCCGCCAAGGCCATCAGCGCCGCAACCGCGGCCATCATCGTGAACATCTTCATTTCGCGGCGTCCTTCCACCAGACTTCAGGCATGAAACCGGGCCAATCCCCGTAAAGCGGCAGGGTTTCGGGATAATGCAGATCGGCCTTGTAGGCGATCCGCGTGACTTTCGGATAGGTGACCGGGATCACATAGCGACCGGCGGTCAGCACGCGATCCAGTGCCTGCACGGCGGCCGTGAAATCCTCGGGCGCGGTGGCGGTCAGCATGGCATTCACCATCGCCTCGGCGGCGGGGCTGTTCATGCCCATATAGTTGCGGCTGCCCGGCTCGGTCACGCCCTTGGCACCCCAATACAGCATCTGTTCGTTGCCGGGGCTCAGCGACAGCGCGATCTGGCGATAGATCATGTCATAGGCATAGCTGTTGGTGCGCTCGGCATATTGGGCGCTATCGACGACCGTGACCTTGGGCTGAATGCCCAGACCCTTCAGCGCCTCGGTATAGATGTTCATCATCTGCTGGGATTCGCTGGCGCCCTGGGCCAGCAGCACCTCAAAGGTGAAGGGCGTGCCTTCGGCGTTCTTCAGCACCCCGTCCTGAACCGTCCAGCCGGCTTCCGCCAGCAGCGCCGCGGCCCGGCGCAGACCGCCGCGATCCTGGGCGCGTTCGGCATTGCCCTGGGGCAGGGCATAGCCCTCGATCGTGCCGGGCGGCAGATCGGCGGCAAAGGGCGCCAGCAGTTCGGCCACCTTGCCGGTCGCGGGGCCTTCGCCCATCGCCAGCGGCGAGTTGCAGAAATACGAACAGATCCGCGGATCGGCGCCGCCTGACAGCGTAGTGTTGATGAAGTCGAAATTGAACGCCTCGATCATCGCCTGACGCACGCGCCAGTCGGCAAAGATCGGGTTGCGGGTGTTCATCATCCAACCGATGATCCCCGAAGGCCGCTGATGCGGGATCTCGGCCTTGATGACCTTGCCGTCGCGCACCGCGGGATAGTCATACTGGCTGGCCCATTTGGCGGGGTTCGTCTCGCGCCAGAAATCCAGATCGCCCGCCTTGAAGGCCTGGAACACCACATCGCCATCGCCGAAATAATCGTATCGCACTTCGTCGAAATTGTTGCGGCCCTTGTTCACGGGCAGATCGCGGCCCCAGTAATCGGGGTTGCGCACGAAGGTCACATAGCGGCCCGCCTCGAACTTGCCGATGGTGTAAGGCCCTGATCCGATGGGACTATCCAGGCCGGAGGCGGTGAAGTCCTTGCCCTCCCACTGGGCCTTCTTCAGGATCGGGCGCATCCCCATCAACAGCGTCAGTTCGCGGTCGGGCTGTTTGAAGGTAAAGCGCAGCTTCAGCGGGCCGGTCTGTTCCATCCGGTCGATCTTCGCCCAGGCCCCCTGATAGCGCGGATGCCCCTTGGTCCCCAGCGTCTCATAGGACCACATCACATCCTCGACGGTCACCGGGCTTCCGTCGGAAAACCGCGCGTCGGGACGCAGGGTGAACTCGACCCATGACCGCGCGTCATCGGTTTCGACGGTTTCGCACAGCAGGCAATACAGGGTGAACGGCTCGTCGATCGACCGGGCCATCAGGCTTTCGGTGACATAGAGGCCAAGGCCCCAGGGCGCGTTGCCCTTGAGGATCCAGGGGTTCAGCGAATCGAAGCCGCCCGGTTCGCCAAAGCGAATCGTGCCGCCCTTGGGGGCGTCGGGATTGGCATAGGGCAGGTGGGTAAAGTCCGCCGCCAGCGCCGGTTGGCCATACATGGCGATGGCATGTTTCGGCTCGGCCTGTGCCATCCCTGCCACAGCGCCCAGCAGCAGGGTGATGACGCCCAACCTCACGGTGTTGTTAAGGGTGGGGGATGAAAGCCCCAGATATGCGCTGCGAATCGGGCGGGGGGTCATGCTCTGGCTCCTCATGGCTGAACCGTCTGCGGCGGTTTTTCAGCGTTTTCAGGGGCTAGACTAACCCGGCGTTTACCACAGCGCAAACTTTTCCCTTGGAGGCGCGCGCCCGGCAGCTTATACAAACAGCACTGCTCGATAGGTTTCTTGCCTGTATGAAACCTGCCTCATGACTGGCGCCCGTCCCTTGTGGCGGGCGCTTTTTTTCGCCTGATGCCGCGACTATGTTGGGTGCGCAACTGACGAAAGGTTCATGAGATGACGACCAGCGACAAGCCGCTGAAGGGCAAGACCGCGATCATCACCGGGTCGAACTCGGGCATTGGCCTGGGCATCGCGCGCGAGATTGCGCGCGCCGGTGCCGATGTGGTGATCAACAGCTTCACCGATGATGCCGCCGATCACGATCTGGCCGCGCAGATGGGGGCCGAGTTCGGCGTGAAGGCGCGCTACATCAAGGCCGACATGTCCAAGGCCGATGAGTGCCGGGCGCTGATCGAACAGGCCGGGGGCTGCGACATCCTGATCAACAATGCGGGCATCCAGCATGTCGCGCCGATCCCCGAGTTTCCGGCGGAAAAATGGGATGCGATCATCGCCATCAACATGTCATCGGCCTTTCACTGCACCGCCGCCGCGCTGCCGGGGATGCAGGCAAAGGGCTGGGGCCGGGTCATCAACATCGCCTCGGCGCATGGCCTAACCGCCAGCCCCTATAAATCGGCCTATGTCGCGGCCAAGCACGGCGTGGTCGGCCTGACCAAGGTCACCGCGCTGGAGGAGGCCGGCAAGGGGATCACCTGCAACGCCATCTGCCCCGGCTATGTGCTGACGCCGATCGTCGAAAAGCAGATCCCCGACCAGATGAAGACCCACAACATGTCGCGTGAGGATGTGATCGCCAAGGTGATGCTGTCGCGCCAGCCCTCGGGTCAGTTCGCCACGGTCGAACAGATGGGCGGCACGGCGGTATTCCTGTGCAGCGAGGCGGCGGCGCAGATCACCGGCACGACGATCAGCGTCGATGGCGGCTGGACGGCGATGTAAGGCCGGGCCTGCGGCGGCCAAAGTGTCGCAGGCAAAACCTCTGGGCACTTGATCCAGATCAAGCCAGGCTGCGGGGGCGGGGCGTAAAAGCTGGCCATCGGGTCCAACTCTCCCTGTAGCGGTCTCCCTCCGCACGGACCCAAGGGTCGGGACGTTCTCCCTCGTCCCCCCCAAATGCGCCGCGGGCCTCCCTCCCGCGGCGCTTTTATTTCGCGGGTGAGCGAATGGATCAGGTCACTTTTCACGCGTGCGATTGGGCAGGGCCCGAGCAGGTCTATGGCGACCTGCTGGACTGGCTGGGGGCGCCGGCCTGGCATGGCCGCAATCTGGATGCACTGTGGGACGGGCTGACGGGCGGGCTGCACCGGCGCGGGCCGCCCTATGCGATCCGGGTGACGGGCATCAGCGCAGCCACCCCGCAGGTTGCCGCGCTGCTGGCGGACATGGTCCGGCTCTTTGACGCGGCGCGGGCGGATCACGGGCTGGAGATCGCGCTGATCCTGCAGGATTAGGCCGCCGGTCGCGGGCGGGCAAGGAAGTCGCGGGCGGGCAAAGAAAAAGGCCCCGTCGCCGGGGCCATTCGTCGGTTCTGTCCGTGGCGCTTTACTTCGCGGGGGCCGGGGCGATCATCATCACCATCTGGCGGCCCTCAAGCTTGGGCATCGATTCAACCTTGCCGGCCTCGCCCACGTCATCCTTGACGCGGTTCAAGAGTTCCAGGCCAAGCTGCTGGTGGGCCATTTCACGGCCACGAAAGCGCAGGGTGATCTTCACCTTGTCGCCCTCATCCAGGAACTTCATCACCGACCGCATCTTTACGTCATAATCATGCGTGTCGGTGCCGGGGCGGAACTTGATTTCCTTGATCTCGATGATCTTCTGCTTTTTGCGGGCCTCGGCTTCGCGCTTTTGCTGTTCGTATTTGAACTTGCCAAGGTCCATGATCTTGCAGACCGGCGGCACCGCATTGGGCGAGATTTCCACCAGATCCAGGCCCGCTTCTTCGGCCATCTGCATCGCACGCGCCGGGGTGACGACCCCGACATTTTCGCCATCCGCGCCGATCAGGCGGATTTCCGGGGCGCGGATGCGATCATTGACGCGCGGGCCGGTGTCACGGGTGGGCGGGGCGTTGTGGGGTCTGCGGGCTATGGCGTGGCTCCTTTGGCAGCCTGGGGAATCGAGGCGGAAAATAGTCGTCGCGCGCCGTGGTTTCAACCCGCCGTGGCGCGGCAGACCTTGGAAAACCCGGTTTTTTCCGCCCAAGGCCGCGCCTGCGGCGTGCAAATATGACGATTGCGGTGCTTCCGCAGGCAGCCGGGCTGTGGCACAACGGGTGAAAGGATGTCGCAAAGGGGGCGATGATGCGCTGGCTGATCGGTCTGATTGGGGTGGTTCTGCTGGCGGTGGCCGCCTATATCTTTGTGGCGCCGCAGTTTCTGGGCGGCAATGGTGTCAGCGTGGAAAATCCCGCCGAATCCGCCGCCCCCGCCGTGACGCCGCCGCCCGATGCTGCCCCCGATCAGGGCGGTGAGCCGTCGGCGGGCGGTCTGCCCCCGGCATCCCCCGGCGATACCGCCGCCCGCACCGAGGCCGCCGCCGAGGCTGCCGTCGACGCAGCCCAGGCCGAGGCCCAGGCAGATGCCGCCCGCCGCGAGGCCGCCGCCGCCGAGGCGCGGCGTGTTCAGGCGGTGCTGGACGACCCCGCCGCCCGCGATGCGGCGCTAAGCGTGGCGGGCTATGACGCGGCCGTCGCCGCTGCCGCGATCGACGCGACCAGCCTTGCGGGCCCGCAGAAACTGGCGCTGAAGAACCTGCTGGCCGCCGCCGCCAGCGATCCGCAGATGCTGGCGGGCGCGCTGGATCAGGTCCGCGCCGCGATGGCGCAGGACTAGGGGGCCGTCACGCCCCGCGCGGGTTCAGAAGCCGCGCGATCAAGCTGTCGCGCGTCACCCGCCCGCCGCCCGCGACCGGCAGTTCCGGCGCGTCGGCAAGCGCCGCCATCACCGCCCGCACCGGCAGATCGGCGGGCAAAGGCGCACCCGGCGCGTGCCCCGGCTCGGCCACATCCTGCGCGGTCAGCACCCCCATCGGGTTCATATGCGCAACGAAATCAGCGACATAGGCATTCGCGGGATTGGCGATGATCTGACGCGCGGTGCCGCATTGCACGATCCGCCCGCCCTCCATCAGCGCGATGCGATTGCCCAGTTTGAAGGCCTCATCCAGGTCGTGACTGACAAAGATGATGGTGCGCTTCAGCTTGGCTTGCAGATCCAGCAGCTCATCTTGCAGCCGCGCGCGGATCAGCGGGTCCAGCGCGCTGAAGGGTTCGTCCATCAGCAGGATCGGCGCCTCGGTCGCAAAGGCGCGGGCAAGGCCCACGCGCTGCTGCATCCCGCCCGACAATTCGCCCACCTTGCGGTCGGCCCAGTCGGTCAGCCCGACCAGTGCCAGTTGCCGGTCGACGCGCGCGCGCCGCTCGGGCGCCGCGATGCCCTCCAGCTCCAGCCCAAGGCCCACATTGTCGCGCACGCTGCGCCAGGGCAGCAGGCCGAATTGCTGAAAGACCATGGCGATGTCATGCAGGCGCAGCCCGCGCAGCGTCGCGCGGTCGGCATGGGTGACCGAGACCATGCGATCGTCCGAGCGCACCCGCACCTCGCCCCGGCAGACGGGGTTCAGCGCGTTGACGGCGCGCAGCAGGGTGGATTTGCCCGAACCCGACAGGCCCATCAGCACCAGGATCTCGCCCTCGGCCACGGTCAGGCTGCAATCGTGAACCCCCAGGATCTGCCCGCATTCGGCCTGGATGCGCGACCGCGACAGGCCCTGATCCATCAGCGGCAGGGCGCTGTCGGGGTGATCGCCAAAGACGATCGACACATTGTCGAAAATGACGGCGGCATCGGTCATTCCGGTTTCTCCCACCGCAGCATCCGGTCCAGGATGATCGCCAGAACCACGATCACCAGCCCCGATTCAAAGCCAAGCGCGGCGTTCACCGTGTTCAGCGCCCGCACCACCGGCACCCCCAGCCCCGGCGCGCCGACGAGCGCTGCGATCACCACCATCGACAGCGACAGCATGATGGTCTGGTTCAGCCCGGCCATGATCTGCGGCAGCGCGGCGGGCAGTTCGACCTTCCACAGAAGCTGGCGCCCGGTGGCACCAAAGGCGCGCGCGGCCTCGATCAGCGGGGTGGGGGTGGCGCTGACGCCCAGATAGGTCAGCCGGATCGGCGCGGGCAGGGCAAAGATCACCGTGGCGATCAGGCCCGGCACCATCCCCAGGCCGAAAAAGGTGATCGCGGGGATCAGATAGACGAATGTCGGCAGCGTCTGCATCAGGTCCAGCACCGGGCGCAGCCAGGCGTAAAGGGCAGGGCGATGGGCGGCGGCGATGCCGATCGGAACGCCGATCCCCATGCAGATCACGCAGGCGGCCAGCACTAGCGTCAGCGTCTGGGTGGTTTCCGTCCAGTAACCTTGATTGAGGATGAACAGAAAGCCCAGGACGACGCCCAAGGCGGTCATCCAGCGCCGCTGCGCCAGCCAGGTCAGGGCGGCGAAGGCCGCGATCACGACCAGCGGATGCGGCGTCTGCAAGACCCACAGGATCGCATCGACCAGCCCCTGCAACGCGGCGGCGAGCGCATCGAACAGCCCTCCCGCATGGGTTTTCAGCCAGTCGAACACCGCCCTGGCGCTGCGCCCGACGGGGATTTTCGTGTCGGTCAGAAAGTCCAATCGGCTCTCCCTTGCCCGGTTCTTCCGATCTCGGTTGACCCCCGCAGGACGCATCCTGCGGGGGCGATGTGGGGGTGGGCTGCACGGGTCCGCTCAGCGTTGCGCGCCAGGCCATCGGTCTTGCGCCGCGTGCCGGAGGCGTCAGCGCCTTGCCTTCTGGCCCTGCCCTTGGCCCCTTGCGTGGCTTACTTCAGCGCGGCCTGCACTGCCGCCATCGCATCGCTGCCGTCCTTGGCGGTGACGCCTTTCAGCCACGGCTCCAGCGCCTCGGGATGGGCGGCCAGCCAGTCTTTCGCGGCTGCCGCCGGTTCGGCGCCGTCGTTCAGGATCTTGCCCATGACCTCGTTTTCCATCGGCAGGGTAAAGACCAGATTGTTCAGGAAAACCCCGGCATTGGCGCATTCGGCGGCATAGCCCTTGCGGGTCAGGGTGTGAACCTCGGCGCCGCCGAAGTTCGGGCCGAACACGTCATCGCCTCCGGTCAGATAGGTGATGTCGAAGGCCGCGTTCATCGGATGCGGCTCCCACCCCAGGAACACCACCGGCTGCCCGGCGGCATCGGCGCGGCCGACCTGGGCCAGCATCCCCTGTTCGCTGCTTTCGACCAGGCTCAGCGCCTTCAGGCCGAAGCTGTCCTTTTCGATCATGTCCAGGATCAGGCGGTTGCCGTCATTGCCCGGCTCGATGCCATAGATCTTGCCGTCCAGTTCCTTGGAATGGTCGGCAATCTTGGAAAAATCATCAATTCCCAGGGCTTTGCCTGCGGCATTGGTGGCCAGCGTGTATTTCGCGCCGGTCAGGTTGGTGCGGATGGTGTCGATCGTGCCTGCGTCACGATAGGGCTTCAGGTCGGCCTCCATCGTCGGCATCCAGTTGCCCAGGAACACATCGACATCGCCGGTGGAGAGGGCCGAAAATGTCACCGGCAGTGCCAGAAGTTTCGTCTCGGTCTCATAGCCCAGCCCTTGCAGGACCGTGCTGGCCAGCGCCGTGGTCGCGGTGATGTCGGTCCAGCCCACGTCCGAAAAGGTGATCTTGTCGCAACCCGCCGCCAGTGCGGCGGAGGAGGTGGTCGAGATCGCGACAGCGGCGATCAGGCCGCGACGCAGGGTCTTGGTATGGGTCATGATGGCTCCCTGTTTTTTGTTGATTGACGAGTCAATAAACAATGCCTAGCTGCATCTTGCAACAGATCTGGGGGATCTTATGCCGAAGATTGGGGCAGAGCCTATCCGACGCGCGGCATTAGTCAAAGCGGCGATTGCCGCCGTGGGTGAGGCCGGTTCGCTGGA
Organism: Paracoccus zhouxuedongae; assembly: GCF_041927815.1. Taxonomy (NCBI): domain Bacteria; kingdom Pseudomonadati; phylum Pseudomonadota; class Alphaproteobacteria; order Rhodobacterales; family Paracoccaceae; genus Paracoccus; species Paracoccus zhouxuedongae. Next base: position 70,873 of record NZ_JBHFHM010000006.1, on the reverse strand, counting down.
TGTGACCGTGGCGCAGATCGCGCGCCGGGCGGGCATGTCATCGGCCCTGGCGCATCATTACTTCGGGTCCAAGGACCAGATCTTCCTGGCGGCGATGCGCCAGATCCTGTCCGATTTCGGGGCCGAAGTGCGGCGTGGGCTGGCCTTGGCCGGATCGCGCCGGGCGCGGCTGGGGGCGGTGATTGCGGCCTCGTTCACGCCGGTCAACTTTCAGCCCGAAATCATCGGCGCCTGGATGAGCTTTTACGCCATGGCGCATTCCAGCCCCGAGGCGCGGCGGCTGCTGGTGATCTATCAGAACCGGCTGCGATCCACGCTGTTGCACGACCTGCGGCCGCTGATCGGCACGCGCGCCCCGGCGGTGGCCGAGGGGGTGGCGGCGCTGATCGACGGCATGTATCTGCGCGCCGCGCTGGCCCATGACGCGCCCGATGGCGATCACGCCCGCGATCTGGTGCTGGGCCATCTGGCCCGCGAACTGACCCATTCACGCGGCGATGCCTGACAGGGGGGATGCCTGATGATCTGCCAACCGAAAGCCAGCCATTTCATTGATGGCGCCTATGTCGATGATGCGGCCAGTGCGACGTTCGACACGCATTATCCCTTTGACGGCAGCGTGATCGCGCGCCTTCATGAGGCGACGCCGAAATTGATTGACCAGTCAATCAAGGCAGCCCAGACCGCGCAACCCGCCTGGGCCGCGCTGCGGCCGGTGGAGCGCGCGCGCATCCTGCACCGCGCCGCCCAGATCATCCGCGATCGCGGCCCCGAACTGGCCGAACTGGAAAGCCGCGACACCGGCAAGCCGATCCAGGAAACCGAGGTCGCCGACTGGCCGAGCGGGGCCGACGCGCTGGAGTTCTTTGCGGGCCTTGCCCCCTCCGTCACCGGCGACACCATCCCCTTGGGCAGCGATTTCGCCTATACACGGCGCGAGGCTTTGGGGGTGTGTGTCGGCATCGGCGCCTGGAACTATCCCAGCCAGATCGCCTGCTGGAAGGCCGCGCCGGCGCTGGCGATGGGCAACACCATGGTCTTCAAACCCTCCGAGGTGACGCCGCTTGGCGCGCTGAAACTGGCCGAAATCTTCATCCAGGCCGGGATGCCGCCCGGCGTGTTCAACGTCGTGCAGGGCATGGGGGCGGTTGGCGCCGCGCTGATCGGTGATCCGCGCGTGGCCAAGGTCTCGCTGACCGGATCGGTGCCGACCGGGCGCCGCGTCTATCAGGCCGCCGCCGCCGGGCTGAAGCATGTGACGCTGGAACTGGGCGGCAAGTCGCCGCTGATCGTCTTTGACGATGCCCGGCTGGAGGACGCGATCGGCGCGGCGATGCTGGGCAACTTCTATTCCGCCGGTCAGGTCTGTTCCAACGCCACGCGGGTGTTCGTGCAGCGCGGCATCTATGACGCCTTTCTGGCCCGCCTCAAGACCCGCGCCGAGGCGATCGTCATGGGCGATCCGCTGGATCCGGCAACGCAGATGGGCCCGATCGTGACGCCCGCGCAACTGGACAAGATCGCCGGTTTCATCGACCGCGCCACCGCACGTCTGGTGACCGGCGGCACGATCACCGCCCCCTTTGTCGCGCCCACGGTCTATGCCGATGTGACCGACGACATGGAAATCGCGCGCGAGGAAATCTTTGGCCCGGTCATGTCGGTGCTGCCCTTTGACAGCGAGGATGAGGTGATCGCCCGCGCCAACAGCCTGCCTTACGGCCTTGCCGCCGGGGTGTTCACCGAAAACCTGACCCGCGCGCACCGGGTGATTGCGGCGCTGAATGGCGGCACCTGCTGGATCAATGCCTATAACCTGACGCCGGTGGAAATGCCCTTTGGCGGCATGGGCGACAGTGGGTTGGGGCGCGAAAACGGCCGGGCCGCGCTGGAACATTACAGCCAGATCAAGGCGGTCTATGTGGGCATGGGCGCGGTGGAGGCGCCTTACTGAGATGCAGGCAGATTATGTGATTGTCGGCGCGGGCAGCGCCGGGTCGGCGCTGGCTTACCGGCTGGGCGAGGCGGGGCATTCGGTGATCGTGATCGAGGCGGGCGGCAGCGATGCCGGCCCCTTCATCCAGATGCCCGGCGCGCTGTCCTATCCGATGAACATGGCGCGCTATGACTGGGGCTATCAGTCCGAGCCGGAGCCGGGCCTGGGCAATCGTCGTCTGGTCTGCCCGCGCGGGCGGGTGATCGGCGGGTCGTCGTCGATCAACGGCATGGTCTTTGTGCGCGGGCACCGGATGGATTTCGACCATTGGGCCGATCAGGGCGCGACAGGCTGGGATTACGCGGGCGTGCTGCCGTTTTTCAAGCGCATGGAAAGCTGGCACGGCGGCGATGATCCGCAGCATCGCGGCAGCGACGGCCCGCTGCATGTCACGCGGGGGACGCGGGCGAACCCGCTGTTCGACGCCTTCATCGCTGCCGGTCAGCAGGCCGGCTGGCCCCATACCGAGGATTACAACGGCGCGCGCCAGGAGGGGTTCGGCCCGATGGAGGCGACGATCTGGCAGGGCCAACGCTGGTCGGCGGCCTCGGCCTATCTGAAGCCTGCGATGCGGCGGTTCGGCGTGCGGCTGGTGCGGGGGCTGGCGGAAAAGGTGGTGATCCGCGATGGCCGCGCGGTCGGCGTGCAGGTTGATGGGCGTCAGATCGCCGCGCGGGCCGAGGTGATCCTGTCGGCCAGTGCGATCAACACCCCCAAGCTGCTGATGCTGTCGGGCATCGGGCCGGGCGCGCATCTGCGCGACAACGGCATTCAGGTGATCGCCGATCGCGCCGGGGTGGGCGGCAATCTGCAAGACCATCTGGAGGTCTATGTCCAATATGCCGCGCGCCAGCCGATCACCCTGTTCAAATATTGGAACCTGCCCGGCAAGGCCTGGGTCGGGGCGCGCTGGCTGCTGACCGGCACCGGGCCGGGGGCCTCGAACCAGTTCGAGGCCTGCGGCTTCATCCGCACCACGCCCGACCAGCCCTATCCCGATATCCAGTATCACTTTCTGCCGATTGCCGTGCGCTATGACGGCCGCGCGGTCGCGGCGGGCCACGGATTTCAGGTGCACACCGGGCCGATGCGGTCGAAATCGCGCGGCACGGTGCGGCTGGACGGGCCGGATCCCGCGCGCGCGCCGAAGATCCGCTTCAACTATATGTCCCATCCCGACGACTGGGAGGAGTTCCGCGCCGTCATCCGCCACACCCGGACGATCTTTGGCCAGCCCGCCATGGCCGAACATGTGAAACATGAGATCCAGCCCGGCGCGGGCGTCATCAGTGACGATCAGATCGACGCCTTCGTGCGCGATCACGCGGAATCGGCCTATCACCCCTGCGGCACGGCGCGGATCGGGGCGGCGGATGATCCGCAGGCGGTCGTCGATCCGCAGGCGCGGGTGATCGGGGTTGCGGGGCTGCGGGTCGCCGACAGCTCGATCTTTCCGCGCATCACCAATGGCAATCTGAACGCGCCCTCGATCATGACCGGGGAAAAGGTCGCCGATCTGATCCTGCGGGGTGCGTCTTAGGATGTTCTTGACGGTTTTGCTTGATACCGGTCAAAGCCAAGGGCTGACGGGCGAGTTAGGATTCGCCTGAAACATCACCAAAGGGAGATTGCGATGTCCAACACCCCCCACACGCTTCAGGAAGAATTCCCCCATCAGATCGACAAGATCCACGCGCTGAAGGTCGCGAATGCGCATTTCGCCAAGCTGCTGGAGGATTACGACGCGATCAACGACAAGGTGCATCGCGCCGAAACCCGCGTCGATGTGGTGGATGAGCTGGTCGAACATCAGTGGCGCAAGGAGCGCAGCCATATCAAGGACGAGATCGCGCGGATGCTGGCGGCTGAATAAGCGGCTGCGCTGATCGCGGCCGCGGACCGGGGGTTTTCCGCCCCCCGGCCCGCCGGAGGATATGGTGGCCAAGAAGAAGGGGCAGGGCGGTGGTCCTGCCCTTTTCGCGTGCCAGAGGGCTTGCGGAATCGCTTTACAGGAATGCGACCTTTGGGTTAGCCAAAGCGACATCAGGATCGGGAGAATCCGGCGGGGGCGTGCCCTTGACGGTGCCGAAGGAGCAACCGCCCCGGTAAACTCTCAGGCGCAAGGACCGTCCTGATGACAGGCTCTGGAGAGTGGCGGCCCGGTCCAACGGGTTGCCCGCCGAAGGGATAACGATCTCAGGCGCCCGGCGACGGGTAGGGACAGAGGGGGCATCGACCGGACGATCCGTCCGGGGGGATGCCGGCATTTTCACGACCGGCGATGTCAGGGGAGGGGCGCGATGAGCGACCTGAAGCGCACCGGTCTTTATGACCTGCACGTTCGGCTGGGGGCCAAGATGGTGCCCTTTGCCGGCTATGAGATGCCCGTGCAATATCCGCTGGGGGTGATGAAGGAACATCTTCATACCCGTGCGGCGGCGGGGCTGTTCGACGTCAGCCATATGGGGCAGGTGATCCTGCGCGCGCCCTCGGGGAAGGCCGAGGATGCGGCGGCGGCGTTGGAGGCGTTGGTGCCGGTCGATCTGATCGGGCTGGCCGAGGGGCGGCAGCGGTATGCGTTTTTCACCGATGATCGGGGCGGCATTCTGGACGATCTGATGGTGGCCAATCGCGGCGATCATCTGTTCGTCGTCGTCAATGCCGCCTGCAAGGAGGCCGACATTGCCCATCTGCGGGCGGGTTTGCCGGGGATTTCGGTCGAACAGATCACCGACCGCGCGCTGCTGGCGCTGCAAGGCCCGGCGGCGGAAGCGGCGCTTGAGGCTTTGGTGCCGGGTGTCGGCCAGATGCGCTTCATGGATGTCGCGGTCTTTGGCGATTATTGGGTGTCGCGGTCGGGCTATACCGGCGAAGATGGGTATGAAGTCTCGATTCCCGAGGCGCAGGCGGTGGGTTTTGCCGAGGCGCTTTTGTCCAATCCCGAGGTGCAGGCCATCGGCCTTGGCGCGCGTGACAGCCTGCGGCTGGAGGCGGGGCTTTGCCTTTATGGCCATGATATCGACACCACCACCAGCCCGGTCGAGGCGGCGCTGACCTGGGGTATCCAAAAGGCCCGCCGGGCGGGTGGGGCGCGCGAAGGCGGCTTTCCGGGGGCGGATGTGATCCTGCCGCAACTGGCCGATGGCACCGCGCGCAAGCGGATGGGCCTGCGCCCCGAGGGCCGCGCGCCGATGCGCGAGGGGACCGAGATTTACGCCGACGCCGAAGGCGGCACGCCGATTGGCCGCGTCACCTCGGGCGGGTTCGGCCCGACCATCGAGGCGCCGATGGCGATGGCCTATCTGCCCAGCCATCTGACCGAGGGAACCCTTGTCTATGGCGATGTGCGCGGCAAACGCCTGCCCGCGCGGATCGCGCCGATGCCCTTTACCCCCAACACCTACAAACGCTGAGGAGCGACCCATGTCTGTCAAATATACCGAAGATCACGAATGGCTGCGCGTCGAAGGCGATGTGGTGGTGGTCGGCATCACGCCGCACGCCAGCGAGCAGTTGGGCGATGTCGTCTTCATCGACCTGCCCGAGGAAGGCCGCCGCGTGGCCAAGGGCGATGAGGTCGTGGTGATCGAATCCGTCAAGGCGGCCAGCGACATCCTGGCGCCGCTGGACGGCGAAATCGTCGCCGTGAACCCCGATCTGGGCGACAACCCGGGGCTGGTGAATGACGACGCCATGGCCGCGTGGTTTTTCAAGATGAAAGTGGCCGATCTGGCCGCGCTGGACGGCTTTATGGATGAAGCCGCCTATAACGCCCTGATTGGCTGAGGTTTTCCATGACTTTCACCCCCACCGACTATAACCCCTATGATTTCGCCAACCGCCGCCATATCGGCCCCAGCCCGGCCGAAATGGCGGATATGCTGGCGGCGGTGGGGTGTGAAAGCCTGGATCAACTGATCGCGGAAACCATCCCGGCCAGCATCCGCCAAAAGGACGTGCTGGACTGGGCGCCCCTGACCGAACACCGCCTGCTGGACCGGATGCGGCGGGTGGCGGGCAAGAACAAGGTGATGGCCAGCCTGATCGGCCAGGGCTATTACGGCACCGTCACCCCGCCCGCGATCCAGCGCAACATTCTGGAAAACCCGGCCTGGTATACGGCCTATACCCCCTATCAGCCCGAAATCGCGCAAGGCCGGCTTGAGGCGCTGCTGAATTACCAGACGATGATCTGCGATCTGACGGGTCTGGACATCGCCAATGCCAGTCTGCTGGACGAGGGCACGGCGGCCGCCGAGGCGATGACCATGGCCGAGCGCGTGGCCAAGTCAAAGGCGCGGGCGTTTTTCGTGGATGAAAACTGCCATCCCCAGACCATCGCCGTGATCCGCACCCGCGCCCTGCCTTTGGGGATCGAGATCGTGACCGGCGCGCCCGACGATCTGGATGCGGGCGCCGTCTTTGGCGCGATCTTCCAGTATCCGGGCACCTTCGGCCATCTGCGCGACCTGACCCCGCAGATCGAGGCGCTGCACGGCGCGGGCGCGATCGCGGTGGTGGCGACCGATCTGCTGGCCCTGTGCCTGATCCGCGAACCCGCCGCGATGGGCGCGGATATTGCCGTCGGCTCCTCGCAGCGGTTCGGGGTGCCGATGGGCTATGGCGGCCCGCACGCGGCCTTCATGGCCTGCCGCGATGCCTATAAGCGGGCGATGCCAGGGCGGATCGTGGGCGTCAGCATCGATGCCAAGGGCAACAAGGCCTACCGTCTGGCGCTGCAAACCCGCGAACAGCATATCCGCCGCGAAAAGGCCACGTCGAACGTCTGCACCGCGCAGGCGCTGCTGGCGGTGATGGCCAGCTTCTATGCGGTCTTTCACGGTCCCAAGGGCCTGCGCGCCATTGCCGAGCGTGTGCATTTCCGCGCCGCCCGCATCGCGGCCGCCCTTAAGGCCGCAGGGGCCGATGTGCAGCCCGAGGCGTTTTTCGACACGATCACCGTGCGCGTCGGTGTGGGGCAGGCGGGCATTCTGGCAGCGGCTCAGGCGCGCGGAATCAACCTGCGCAAGGTCGGCCGCGACCGGGTGGGGATCAGCGTCGATGAGGTGACGAATGATGACGTCATCACCCGCCTGCTGGACGCCTTCGGCATCACCGACCCCGCGCCCGAGATCCGCGAACCGGCCTTTCCGGGCGCGTTCCTGCGGACGAGCGACTATCTGACCCATCCCGTGTTCCACATGAACCGCGCGGAATCGGAAATGATGCGCTACATGCGCCGTCTGGCCGACCGCGATCTGGCGCTGGATCGGGCGATGATCCCGCTGGGGTCGTGCACGATGAAGCTGAACGCGGCGGCCGAGATGATGCCGATCACCTGGCCCGAGTTTGGCGCGCTGCACCCATTTGCCCCCGCCGATCAGGCCGCAGGCTATGCCGAGGTGCTGCGCGATCTGGAGGAAAAGCTCTGTGCCATCACCGGCTATGATGCCTTCTCGATGCAGCCCAACAGCGGTGCGCAGGGCGAATATGCGGGGCTTTTGACGATCCTTGGCTATCACCGCGCGCAGGGCGATCACGACCGCAAGATCTGCCTGATCCCGGTCAGCGCGCATGGCACCAACCCGGCCAGCGCGCAGATGGCGGGGATGGAGGTGGTGGTCGTGGGGTCCATGCCCAATGGCGACATCGACCTTGATGACTTCCGCGCCAAGGCGGCCAAGGCCGGCGACAAGCTGGCGGCCTGCATGATCACCTATCCCTCGACCCATGGCGTCTTCGAGGAAACCGTGCGCGAGGTTTGCCAGATCACCCATGATCATGGCGGCCAGGTCTATATCGACGGGGCCAACATGAACGCGATGGTCGGGCTGGTTCAGCCCGGCGCGATTGGCGGCGATGTCAGCCACCTGAACCTGCACAAGACCTTCGCCATCCCGCATGGCGGCGGCGGCCCGGGCATGGGTCCGATCGGCGTCAAGGCGCATCTGGCGCCCTATCTGCCGGGGCATCCGGCCACCGGTGGCGAGGAAGGGCCGGTCAGCGCCGCGCCCTATGGCTCGGCTTCCATCCTGCTGATTTCATGGGCCTATATCCTGATGATGGGCGGTGCGGGGCTGACGCAGGCGACGCGGGTGGCGATCCTGAACGCCAACTATATCGCGGCGCGGCTGAAGGCGTCTTACCCGATCCTTTTCATGGGCAACCGGGGGCGGGTCGCGCATGAATGCATCCTGGACACCCGGCCCTTTGCGGCGGCGGGCGTCACTGTCGATGACATCGCCAAGCGGCTGATCGACAACGGCTTCCACGCGCCCACGATGAGCTGGCCGGTGGCTGGCACGCTGATGGTGGAACCCACGGAATCCGAAACCAAGGCCGAGATCGACCGCTTCATCACCGCGCTTGAGGCGATCCGCGCCGAAATCGCGGCGGTGGAAAAGGGTGAGATCAGCGCCGAGGACAGCCCCCTGCGCCATGCCCCCCACACGGTCGAGGATCTGGTCGCCGACTGGAACCGCGCCTATTCGCGCGAACAGGGTTGCTTCCCGCCCGGCGCGTTCCGCGTCGACAAATACTGGCCGCCGGTCGGCCGCGTCGACAATGTCTGGGGCGACCGCAATCTGACCTGCACCTGCCCGCCCCTCAGCGACTATGCCTGAGGTCGCTTGAGTATTTGGACAAAGAGGAAGGGGGCAGGCGCGCGCTTGCCCCTTGTCGTTTGCGCGCCTAGAACGGGTCAGACAAAGGGGGGTGCCATGCGCATTCTGCTGATCATCGGCGGCGGGATTGCCGCCTATAAAAGCCTCGACCTGATCCGCCGCCTGCGCGAGCGCGGCGATCAGGTGGTGCCGGTGCTGACCCGCGCGGCGCATGAGTTCGTGACGCCGCTTTCGGTCGCCGCGCTGGCCGGGGTCAAGGCCTATACCGATCTGTTCGACCTGAAGGATGAGGCCGAGATGGGCCATATCCAGCTGTCGCGCGATGCCGATCTGCTGGTGGTGGCACCCGCGACTGCCGATCTGATGGCGAAGATGGCGGGGGGGCATGCCGACGATCTGGCCTCGACCCTGTTGCTGGCGACCGACAAGCCGGTGCTGATCGCGCCTGCGATGAATGTGCGGATGTGGGATCACCCGGCGACACAGCGCAATCTGGCGACGTTGCGGGCCGATGGCATTCGCATCGTCGGGCCGAATGTCGGCAACATGGCCTGCGGTGAGGTCGGGCCGGGGCGGATGGCCGAGGTCGCCGAGATTGTTGAGACGATTTCTGAAGATCGATCTGTAAGGCCCTTGTCTGGCAGGCATATTCTGGTGACATCCGGTCCCACGCATGAGCCGATTGATCCGGTGCGTTACATCGCCAATCGGTCCTCTGGCGCGCAGGGGGCGGCGATTGCGGCGGCCTTGCGCGATCTGGGCGCGCGGGTCAGCTTCGTGACCGGCCCGGCCAGCGTCCCGCCGCCCGCGGGCGTTCAGGTGATCCGGGTCGAAACCGCGCGCGAGATGCGCGAGGCGGTGCTGGCCGCGTTGCCTGCCGATGCGGCGGTGATGGCGGCTGCGGTGGCTGACTGGCGCGTGGCCAATGCCGGGGCCAGCAAGATCAAGAAGGATGGCTCGGGCCGCCTGCCGGTGCTGGAGTTCACTGAGAACCCCGACATTCTGGCTGAGGTCAGCCGCCTGGCCGAGGGCCGTCCGCGTCTGGTCGTGGGTTTCGCTGCCGAGACCGACACCGTGGTCGACCACGCCCAGGCCAAGCGGGCGCGCAAGGGTTGTGACTGGATCGTGGCCAATGATGTGCGGCCCGAAACCGGCATCATGGGCGGGTCGGAAAACCGCGTCACGCTGATCACCGCGGAGGGGGCCGAGGATTGGCCGCGCCTGCGCAAGGATCAGGTCGCGCGCCGTCTGGCCGCCCGCATTGCCGAGGCGCTGAATGGCTGATCCAGTGATCCAGGTCCAGCGCCTGCCCGGCGCCGATCCGGCGGTGCCGCTGCCCGCCTATCAGACGGCGGGCGCGGCGGGGGCGGACGTTTGCGCCAATTTTCCCGGCGGGCAGGGCGTCACGCTGGCCCCCGGCGAGCGCGCGCTGATCCCCACCGGCCTTGCGATGGCGATCCCCGACGGGTTCGAGGTGCAGATCCGCGCGCGGTCGGGGCTGGCGCTGAAGCACGGGCTGGCGTTGGTCAACGGGATCGGCACGATTGATGCCGACTATCGCGGGCCTGTGTCTATAATCGTTGTGAACCTTGGGCTGGAAGCGATTGAAATCACGCATGGAATGCGGATCGCGCAGATGGTGATCGCGCCGGTGATCCGCGCCCGGTTCGACCTCGCCCCTGCATTGCCCGAGACAGCGCGGGGCACGGGCGGCTTTGGCTCGACGGGGATGGAATGATCGGGGTGTTCCTGCTGATCGCGGTCGCCCTGGCGGGCTGGGCCTTTGGCCTGCGCGGGCGGGTGATCCTCTTGGTGCTGGCGGGCGTCTGGCTGGCGGGTCTGGCCGCCTCGATGCAGCCGGGGCTGGCCGGGCGCTTTGGCGGCGGCCCGCAAGGTTGGGCGGCCTGGGGCATGGGGCTGGCGCTGATCGCCACCTATCGCGCGGGTCTTGGCTGGCTGCGCGCCCGCGCGCTGCCGGTGCCGGAACCGATTGCCGCGCCGGTCGCGGCCCCCGCCGACATGATGGGCGAGGATGAGATCGACCGCTATGCCCGCCATCTGATGCTGCGCGAGATCGGCGGGCCGGGGCAGGGCCGCCTGCGGTCGGCGCGGGTGCTGGTGGTCGGCGCGGGGGGGCTTGGCTCGCCCGTGCTGATGTATCTGGCCGCCGCCGGTGTGGGGCGGATCACGGTCATCGACCATGATACCGTCAGCCTGTCGAACATGCAGCGCCAGATCATCCATGCGACCGACCGGATCGGCATGAACAAGGCGCTTTCGGCCCGGCAGACCATGGCCGCGATCAACCCTCATGTCGCGGTGACGGCGATCACCGACCGGCTGGATGCGGCCATCGCCGCGCGGCTGTTTGCCGATCACGACCTGATCCTCGACGGCACCGACAATTTCGACACCCGCTATCTGGTCAACGCCGCCGCCGTGGCCGCGCGCAAGCCCTTGATCGCCGGTGCCATCGGCCAGTGGGAGGGGCAGATTTCCCTGTATGATCCGGCACATGGTGGGCCTTGTTACCAATGCATCTTCCCCGAGCGCCCAAGCGCCGGCCTGGTCCCCGCCTGCGCCGAGGCGGGCGTCGCCGCCGCCCTTCCGGGTGTCATCGGCACGATGATGGCGCTGGAGGCGATGCGCGTGATCACCGGCGCGGGGGCCACGCTGCGGGGCCGCCTTGTCATCCATGACGGGCTTTATGGCGAGGGGCGCGAGATCCGCACAAAGCCCCGCCCCGATTGCCCGATCTGCGCTGGACAGGGCGCAGATTCCACCGCACATTGACCACCACCCCCCTGCCGGAGACCCCCAGATGACGAAATCCGCCCTGCTGGCTGCTGCCCTTTCGCTTGGCCTTGCCGCGCCTGCGCTGTCTGCCGATCTGCCCGACCTGGGTGGCCGCGCCGTGACCGTCGCGGTCGAAAACGCCTATCCGCCGCTGCAATACATGGGGCCAGAGGGCACGGCGATCGGCTGGGAATATGACGCCATGGCCGAGATCGCCAAGCGGTTGAACATGACCGTCAGCTATCAGACGACATCCTGGGATGCGATGATCCCGGCGGTGGCCGAGGGCCAGATGGACATCGGCATGACCGGCATCACCATCCGCGATGATCGCAAGGAAAAGGTCGATTTTTCAGACCCCTACATGCGGTCAGAAATGGTGATGATGGTGCGCGGCGATGAGGCGCGCTTTACCGATGCCGCCAGTTTCAAGGCTGATGACAAGCTGCTGATCGCCGCGCAGCCCGGTACCACGCCCTTTTACGTCGGTGTCTATGAACTGCTGGACGGCAATGAAGCCAACCCCCGCGTCAAGCTGTTCGAGACTTTCGGCGCGGGCGTCGCGGCGCTGCAAACCGGCGATGTCGATCTGGTGCTGACCGATGAGACCTCGGGCAAGGGCTATGTCGCCGCCAGCGAGGGCAAGCTGAAGATCATCGGTGAAAAGCTGGGGGCCGAGGATTTCGGCTTCATCTTCGCCAAGGGGTCCGACCTGGTTGGCCCGGTCAATGCCGCGATTGACAGCCTGAAGGCGGATGGCACGCTGGATGCGCTGACGACTAAGTGGTTCCTGGAAACCAAGCTGGGCCAGTAACATGGGGCCTGTGCGCAAGCCGGGGGCGGATCGCCCCTGGTGGCTGGCGGTCCTGCTGATCTGCGGCGCCCTTGCGGCGTGGCAGGTGGCCAGCGACCCGGTGCAGGTCAAAACGCTGGCGATCCTGGCCAAGGGCATCCGCATCACGCTGATGGTGACGCTGACGGCCTTTGCCGGGGCGCTTCTGGTCGGGCTTGGCCTGGCCCTGGCCGGGCAATCCCGCTGGCTGCTGGTGCGCCAAAGCGCGCGGCTGTTCATCGAGGTGATGCGCGGCCTGCCGATCATCGTGGTGCTGCTGTACACCGCCTTCGCCCTTGCGCCCGCCCTTGTCGCGGGCTGGAACGCGCTTGGCCTGCCCGCTGTCAGCACCCGCGACTTTCCGCTGATCTGGCGCGCCGTGCTGGCCCTGATCCTGGCCTATGGCGCCTTCTTGGCCGAAGTCTTTCGCGCCGGTCTGCAATCGGTCGAACAGGGCCAGATCGAGGCCGCCAAGGCGCTTGGCCTGAACCGCTGGCAACGCTTCCGCCATGTCACCTTTCCGCAGGCCTTCCGCACCATCCTGCCGCCCTTGGGCAATGATTTCGTGGCCATGGTCAAGGATAGCTCGCTTGTGTCGGTGCTGGGGGTTGCGGATGTGACGCAGATGGGCAAAGTCACCGCTGCCGCGAACTTTCGTTATTTCGAGACCTATAACCTTGTGGCGCTGATCTATCTGACGCTGACCGTTTCCCTGTCGCTGGCTCTGTCGGCGCTGGAACGGCATCTGCGATCGCGTGGCGCACCGGAAAGGGACTGACATGAGCATTGATCATTTGCTGAACCCCGGCACCGGCCCGTTCGGCCTGCCCGATTACGCCGCCATCCGGGATGAGGATTTCGCCCCGGCCTTCACAAAGACCATGAACATCGCCCGGCAGCGCATTGATGCGATTGCCGAAAATCCCGATGCCCCCGATTTCGCCAACACCATCGAGGCGCTGGAACTGGCCGAGGATGAGCTGTCGCGGGTGGCGGGTGTCTTTTACAACCTCGTCGGTGCCGACAGCACCCCCGCGCGTCAGGCCATCGAGCGTGAGATGGCGCCGAAGCTGGCCGATTTCTCGTCTCAGGTGCTGCTGAACCCGGCGCTTTATGCCCGCGTTCAGGCGGTGCCGGGCGATGGCCTGTCGGGCGAACAGGCCCGCGTGCTGGATCTTTACCGGCAGATGTTCACCCGCGCCGGAGCCGGTCTGGACGATGCCGGCCGGGCGCGGATGGCCGATCTTGCCCAGCAGGGCGCGGTCGCCAGCACCGCCTTTGCCCAGAACGTGCTGGCCGAGGAGGCCGACTGGTTCCTGGACATGACCGCCGCCGATCTTGAGGGGCTGCCGGCCGACCTGATCGCGGCGATGCGCGATGCGGGCACCGACCGGGGGCGGCGCGGCGCGGTGCTGACGCTGAACCGGTCGCTGATCGTGCCCTTCCTGCAAACCAGCCCGCGCCGCGATCTGCGCGAACTGGGTTGGCGCGCCTGGGTGGCGCGCGGGCGCAATGGCAATGACCATGACAACCGCGATCTGGCCGCGACCATTCTGGCGCTGCGCCATGAACGCGCGCAGATGCTGGGCCATGCCGATTACGCGCATCTGAAGCTGGAACCGGAAATGGCGCGGACGCCCGATGCGGTGCGTGATCTGCTGATGCAGGTCTGGGACCGGGCGCAGGCCAAGGCGCGGGCCGATCACGCCGTGCTGCAACAGATGATGGCCGAGGACGGCGTGAACGGCGCGCTTGAGGCCTGGGACTGGCGCTATTACGCCGAAAAGCGTCGGGCGCGCGACCATGACTTCGATGAGGCCGCGCTGAAGCCCTATCTCTCGCTCGAGGCGATGCTGGCGGCGATGTTCGACGTAGCGCACCGGCTGTTCCGGCTGAACTTCCGCCCGTTCAACGCGCCCCTTTACCACCCCGATGTCCGCGCATGGGAGGTGACGCGCGATGGCGAGCATGTGGCGGTGTTTCTGGGCGATTACTTCGCGCGGGCCTCGAAACGCTCGGGTGCGTGGTGTTCGGCGATCCGGGCGCAGCGCAAGCTGGGCGGCGACACCCGGCCGATCGTCGTCAACGTGTGCAACTTTGCCAAGGGCGATCCCTGCCTGCTGGGTTGGGACGATGCGCGCACGCTGTTTCACGAATTCGGCCATGCGCTGCATCAGATGCTGTCCGATGTGACCTATGGCTTTGTGTCCGGCACCTCGGTCGCGCGCGATTTCGTCGAGCTGCCCAGCCAGCTTTACGAACATTGGCTGACCGTGCCCGCCGTGCTGGACGCCCATGCCCGCCATTTCCGCAGCGCCGCGCGGATGCCGGCCGATCTGCGCGACCGGCTGTTGGCGGCGCAGACCTTTGATCAGGCGGCGGCGACGGTCGAATATACCGCATCGGCACTGGTCGATCTGGCCTTCCACAGCGGCCCGCCCCCCGCCGACCCCCTTGCGCGCGAGGCAGAGATCCTGGCCGAGCTGGACATGCCGCCCGCGTTGGCGATGCGCCATGCGACGCCGCATTTCGCCCATGTTTTCGCCGGTGAGGGATATGCGGCGGGCTATTACAGCTACATGTGGTCCGAGGTGATGGACGCCGACGCCTTCGCCGCCTTTACCGAGACGGGCGATCCGTTCGACCCCGAAACCGCCGCCCGGCTGGAAGGCACCATCCTGTCGCAAGGCGGATCGGTCGCCCCGGATGATCTGTATGTTGCCTTCCGGGGCCGGATGCCGGGTGTCGGGCCGATGCTCGAGGGGCGCGGGCTGGCCTAATCCTGCGGCGCGGGCGCGGTGGGCGAGGGCAGGTCATCGCCCACGCCGTCATCCTGCCAGTGCGCGCTGTCCAGCCGGGGGTTCGGCAGCCCGCGCAGGGCCGATGACAAGGCCGCGCCCCAGCCCTTTGAAATCATGTGGAAATAGGGGTCATCCTCGGCGATGCGGTGGCTCAAGACCACCTCCATCGTGCCCCGTTCCATGACCGTCACATCCAGCGGCAACCCGACCGAGAGGTTTGCCTTCAGCGTGGAATCGAAGCTGACGGTCAGCAACTTCACCGCCTCGGGGAAGGACATCGCGCGGTCATAGGCGCGCACGATGATCGGCCGGCCATATTTGGTCTCACCGATCTGGAAGAACGGCGTGTCAGGCGTGGCCTCGATGAAATTGCCCTCGGGGTAGATCAGGAACAGGCGCGGTTCCGACCCGGCGATCTGGCCGCCGAGGATCAGGCTGGCCCCGAACCGGCCCTGCGCCTGCGGCCCCGCCGCGCCGTCCTGGCGCTGGATCTCGTCGCGCAGCAGGCGGCCGATCAGCTCGGCGGTGCGGAACATGGTGGGCTGTTGCAGGATCGGGATGGTGCGCGCATCGGCGGCCAGATCGCGTTCGTCCAGCCGTCCGATCACCGATTGTGTGGTGGCCAGATTGCCCGCCGACATCAGCACGATGGTGCGGTCGCCCGGTTCGTGCCAGATGCGGGTCTTGCGGAACACCGAGATATTGTCGACCCCCGCATTGGTGCGGGTATCCGACATGAACACCAGACCCCTGTCCAGTATCATGCCCACGCAATAGGTCATCGCGCCCTCATGCCTGTTGCTGGCTGGCCACCGTCAGTTGCACATCCAGCGTTTCCGCCCCGGCGCCGAATCGCAGCCCGGTGATCGGCGCAGCATCCGCATAATCGCGGCCCGTCGCAATGCGGACATAGCGGGCATCGGGGCAGATGCGGTTGGCGACGTCGAAGCCGACCCAGCCCAGACCATCGACATGCGCCTCGGCCCAGGCGTGGCTGGCGGCCTGTTCGGTGCGATCATCCATGCGCAGATAGCCGCTGACATAGCGCGCGGGCCAGCCAAGCGCGCGGGCGGCGGCGATGAACACATGCGCCTGATCCTGACAGACGCCGCTGCCCGTCGTCAGCGCCTGTTCGGCGGTGGTCGCGGCATCGGTATCGCCCACGCGCCAGGTGACGGCATCGGCCACCCGGCCCATCAGATCGTGCAGCCCGTCCAGACCCTGCGCGGCGCCCGGACGCCCCGCCACCAGATCGGCCAGCCGGTCCGCCCCTTGGGTCAGCGCGGTCGGGCGCTGGAACAGCCACAGGGGCGCGGCGCCGCGATGCGCGCCGACGACGCCCGCCGAATCCTCGGTCTCGACCGTGCCGCGCGCGGTGATGGTGATCTGATGCGGCAGGCCCTCGGCGGCGATCAGCCGCGTGTCATTGCCGAACTGGTCACGATAGGCCACCTGTTCGGTCGCCCCCTCGATGCTTAACCGCCAGTCGCGCACCCGTTGCAGCGGCCCGTTGCGCGGCACCAGCCGCAGCCGGGTCAGGCCATAACCCACCGGGCGATCATAGGCATAGCTGGTGCGGTGGCTGATCGTCAGAAGCATGGGGCGACCTCGGTAAACTGGTAATCGCGGGCGATCTCATTGCCCAGCCGGGCGTTGCCGCTCAGGAAGCCCGACAGGAACTCATGCAGGCCCTGTTCAAAGATCTCGTCGATGCCCTGCACCTCAAGCTGGCGGCGGATGCGGGCGCAGGTCTCATGGCAGGGGGGGCGGGTGCCGTATTGCGCGGCCAGCCGCTGAAGGGATTCGGCCACCACCGCATAGTTATAGGCCAGCGAGCGCGGCATCCGCGGGTTCAGGATCAGGAAATCCGCGACATTGGCCGGGTCGACATCGGCCTGATAGGCCCAGCGATAGGCCTTGTGCGCGCTGACCGACCGCAGGATCGATTCCCATTGCACCGTATCCAGCGCCGATCCCACCCAACTGACCGAGGGCAGCAGCACGAAATATTTCACATCCAGAATCCGCGCCGTGGTGTCGGCGCGTTCCAGATGCAGGCCGATCTGGGCGAAATCGAAACTGTCGGTGCGCAGTTGGGTGTTCTGGATCGACCCGCGGATCAGCGTTGTCGCCTGCTTGATGTCGCGGATCAGCGCCGGCAGTTCCGCGGCGCCCACCGGCGCCGCCAGCCGGGTGCGCAGCCGCCGCCAGGCCTCGTTCACGGCCTCCCACACGTCGCGGGTCAGCGCGGTGCGCACCATCCGCGCGTTCGACCGGCCCGCATCCAGGCAGGACAGCACCGATGAGGGGTTGCCCACGTCGCGCAGCAGAAAGTCGATCGCATCGCGCCCCTGCACCGGGCCATCGCCCGGATGGGTGGCCAGATAGCCCCCCAGCACCCCGGCCGAGGCCATCACCGACCGCCAGTCGGCCACCTGCGGCCCGCGCGTCAATTCCATATGTTGCCCGGCGTCGATCAGCCGGGCCATCGCCTCGCAGCGCTCGATGTAACGCGCCATCCAGAACATGCCGTTCGCGGTGCGGCCCAGAAGCATGGTGATCCCCCCTCAGTCCCGCAACACCCAGGTGTCCTTGGTCCCGCCGCCCTGCGACGAGTTCACGACCAGCGACCCTTCCTTCAGCGCCACCCGCGTCAGCCCGCCGGGCACGATGCGGATCTTGTCGGAGACCAGCACAAAGGGGCGCAGATCGACATGGCGCGGGGCAAGCCCGGCCTCGGTCAGGATCGGGCAGGTCGACAAGGCCAGCGTCGGCTGGGCGATGTAATTGCCGGGCCGCGCCCGCAGCTTGTCGGCAAAGGCGGCGCGTTCGGCCGTGGTGGCAGCGGGACCGACCAGCATCCCGTAGCCGCCCGATCCGTGAACCTCTTTCACGACCAGATCGGCCAGATTGTCCAACACATGCGCCAGGCTGTCGGGTTCCGAGCAGCGCCAGGTGGGGATATTCCCCAGGATCGCATCCTTGCCGGTATAGAACCGAATGATGTCAGGCATATACGAATAGATCGCCTTGTCATCCGCGATCCCGGTGCCCGGCGCGTTGGCTATGGTGATATTGCCCGCGCGGTAAACATCCATGATGCCGGGCACGCCCAGCACGCTGTCGGGGCGGAAGCTCATCGGGTCCAGATAATCGTCGTCGATGCGCCGATACAGCACGTCGATCTGGCGATAGCCTTCGGTCGTGCGCATCGCCACATGGCCGTCGATCACCCGCAGGTCCGACCCTTCGACCAGTTGCACCCCCATCTGATCGGCCAGAAAGGCGTGTTCGTAATAGGCGCTGTTGTGAATGCCCGGCGTCAGCACCGCAATCGTGGGTTGCGAGGGCGCGCCTGCCGGCCGCGCCGCCGCCAGGCTGGCGCGCAGCAGATGCGGGTAATCCTCGATCGGCTCAACCCCCACGCGGCTGAACAGTTCGGGGAAAAGCTGCATCATCGTCTCGCGGTTTTCCAGCATGTAGCTGACACCGGACGGGGTGCGGGCGTTGTCCTCCAGCACGAAGAAATCGTCGGGGCCGGTGCGGACGATATCGGTGCCAATGATGTGGGTATAGATGCCGCCGGGCGGGCGCATCCCGATCATCTGCGGCAGGAAGGCGTCGTTATCCGCGATCAGCCGCTGCGGCACGATCCCGGCCTGGATGATTTCCTGGCGGTGATAGATGTCGTCCAGAAAGGCGTTCAGCGCGCGGACCCGCTGTTCGATCCCCGCCGACAGCCGCCGCCATTCGGCAGCCGAGATGACGCGCGGCACGATGTCAAAGGGGATCAGCCGCTCGGCGGCCTCGGCATCGCCATAGACGGCAAAGGTGATGCCGGTGCGACGAAAGACCTCCTCGGCATCCTGGGCCTTGGCGGCCAGCCGCTCTGGTGGCTGTTCGGTCAGCCAGCGGTGATAGTCGCCATAGGGCGCGCGCACCGGCTGGTCAGTCCCGTCCCCGGCGGTCGAGGTCATCTCATCAAAAGCACTCATCCCCACACCCTCTTTGCCCCTAATCTGCCGGTTTTCCACGCCCCGTCAAACCCTTCGCGGCGAAAACCCGTGCCAGACCGTCCCGGTTCCGGCCCGTGCCCAAAAACCGGGCAGCCGACGGCCTTTCTTCGTGGCAGGCATATCCTCGGGGGTGCGAAGGGTCACGAAAAGGTCCGGTGGACCTTTTCGCCGACGGACGCCCGCAGCCCATGGCCGAGGGTCGGGGGCGGACAGCCCCCGCATCCGGTCCCGCCAGCTGCGCCCCGCTCAGGACGGATCGCGCCAGTGGTTCACGATCGGATAGCGGCGGTCCAGCCAGAAGGCCTTGGTCGTCAGGCGTGGGCCAGGGGCGGATTGGAAGCGTTTCCATTCGCTGATCTGGATCAGCCGTTCCACGCGGCGCACGGTGTCGCGGTCAAAGCCCGCGCCGACCACCTCAGCCACCGATTGATCGCCCTCGATCAGCCGCTCCAGGATCGCGTCCAGCACCGGATAGGGTGGCAGGCTGTCCTCGTCCTTCTGGTCGGGGCGCAGTTCGGCGCTTGGCGGCTTGTCGATGATACGCGGCGGGATCACCTCGCCCGCAGGCGCCGCCATCCAGTCGCGGTGATTGTCGTTGCGCCAGCGGCAGGCCGCAAACACCCGCGTTTTATACATGTCTTTCAGCGGGTTATAGCCGCCCGCCATGTCGCCGTAAATGGTGGCGTAACCGACGGCCACCTCGGATTTGTTGCCGGTGGTCAACAGCATCTCGCCATGCTTGTTGGAAATCGCCATCAGCATCAGACCGCGCAGCCGCGACTGGATGTTTTCCTCGGTCACATCGGGCTTGGTGCCGGCCATCACCCCGGACAGCGCATCGGCCACGGCAGCGCGCGGCCCCTCGATCGAGACGGTATCCAGCCGGATGCCCAGCCGCCCGGCGATGTCGGCGGCGTCATCCAGACTGCCTTGCGAGGTATATTCCGACGGCAGCATCACGCCGCGCACATACGCAGGCCCCAGGGCATCGGCGGCGATGGTGGCGACAAGCGCGCTGTCGATGCCACCCGACAGGCCCAGCACGACCTTGGAAAAGCCGGATTTGCGCAGGTAATCGCCAAGGCCCAGCACCATGGCGCGGTAATCCTGTTCCAGATCGCCGGGCTGCGGGGCCATCAGGCCGGGTTCGGCGCGCCAGCCATCGGGGCCACGGGTGAAATCGACATGCGCCACGCAGTCGTCAAAGGCGGGCAGTTGCACGACCTTTTGCCCATGCGGGTTCAGCACGAAGCTGGCACCGTCGAACAGCTGGTCATCCTGCCCGCCGACCGCGTTCAGATAGACGGCGGGCAGGCCGGTCTCGACCACGCGGGCGACGATGACATTCATCCGCAGGTCCAGCTTGTCCCGGCGATAGGGTGAGCCATTGGGGATGAACAGCACCTCCGCCCCGGCCTCGGCCAGAGTCTCGGGGACGTCGGAATGCCAGGCGTCTTCGCAGACCGGGGTGCCGATGATCGGACCATCGGCGCGGGTCCGGTAAGGGCCGGTGATCGGGCCGGTGTCGAACAGCCGTTCTTCGTCGAACACGTCTTCATTGGGCAGGTTGTGCTTCAGCGCCCGCGCGATCAGGCGGCCGTCCTGCCAGACCTCATAGGCGTTGAACAGCCGCGCGCCATCACGCCAGGGCAGGCCGATCCCCAAAGCCGGGCCGCCGGTGCAATCGGCCACCAGCCGGTCGCGCACCGCCGCCGCGTGATCGGTGAAGGCAGGCTTCAGCACCAGATCCTGCGTCTGATAGCCGGTCAGGAACATCTCGGGCAGCATCACCATGTCGGCGCCCGCGCCGCGCGCTTGCGCCCAGGCGTCGCGGGCCTTGTCGGCATTGGCCTCCAGCGCGCCGACGGTCGGGTTCAACTGCGCCAGGGTCAGGCGGAAGTGGTCGGTCATCGCGCGCTCCGTTGCGGTTCTGCCCCCGATGTAAGGGCTTTGCCTTCGCCGCGCCAGCCGTTAGGAACAAGGGGCCATCAACCGCAAGGAGACCGCGATGAAAGGCCCCGTCGCCGCTTTGGTGCTGCTGCTGTCCACGCTGCCCGCCGCCGCACAAGAGGTGGTGACCAAGCAATATGATGATGGCGGTGTCTATCAGGGCACCTTCCGTGACGGCAAACAGCACGGGCGGGGCAGCTATCGGCTGCCGAATGGCTATGAATATGACGGCGATTGGGTGGCGGGGGAAATTCTGGGCCAGGGCCGCGCGGTGTTTCCCAATGGCGCGGTCTATGTCGGCCATTTCGTCAAGGGCAAGCCGCAGGGCCAGGGCAAGATCACCTATGCCGATGGCTCGACCTATGAAGGCAATTGGCAGGACGGCGAGATCACCGGCGAAGGCCGCGCGGTCTATGCCAATGGCACCACCTATCAGGGCCAGTTCCAGAATGCCGTTCACCATGGCAAGGGCGTGATGACCGCGCCCGGCGGCTATCGCTATGACGGCGATTGGGTGAATGGCGTCAAGGAAGGCCAGGGCAAGATCACCTATCCCGATGGCTCGGTCTATGAGGGCGGGATGATCGGCGGGGCGCGGGCCGGGCAGGGGCGGCTGACGATGGCCGACGGGCTGACCTATGATGGCGTCTGGGCGGATGGCCAGATGGGCGGGCAGGGTCGGCTGGTGCAGCCCAATGGCGACATCTATGAAGGCCCGATGGTCGGCGGCAAGCGTCAGGGTCAGGGCAAGGTCACCTATGCCGGGGGCGACAGCTATGAGGGCGGCTTTGTCGATGACCGCCGTCAGGGGCGCGGCGTCTTTCGCGGCACCGATGGTTATGTCTATGACGGCGACTGGATGGCTGGCCGGATGGAGGGTCAGGGCCGCGTGACCTATCCCGATGGCTCCGTCTATCAGGGCGCGCTGATGGCCGATCTGCCGCAGGGGCAGGGCAAGATCACCTATCCCGATGGCGCGACCTATGAGGGCGGCTGGAACGGCGGCGTGATCGAGGGCAAGGGCCGCGCCGCTTACGCCAACGGTCTGGTCTATGAGGGCGATTTCGTCGCCGCCCGCAATCAGGGCCGGGGCAAGATGACCTATCCCGATGGCTACAGCTATGACGGCGAATGGCAGGCCGGTCAGCGCGAGGGGCGCGGGACGGCGACCTATGCCGATGGCACGATCTATCAGGGCCAGTTCAAGGCGGGCCTGCGCGACGGTCAGGGCGTGCTGACCATGCCCGACGGCTTCCGCTATGAAGGCGGCTGGAAAGCGGGTGAGATCGACGGTCTGGGCGTGGCCACCTATGCCAATGGCGATGTCTATGAAGGGGCGTTCGCCGCAGGCAAGCGCCAGGGCGCGGGCACGATGCGCTATGCCGGTGGCCAGCAGATCGCCGGGGATTGGCAGGGCAATGTGCTGACGCATGAGGTCGGGGCCGAGGATGCGGCCGGCCAAAGCGCCGCGCAGGCCGCCGCCGATCAGGCCCGCGCCGCCGCCCAGGCCGCGCGCGACCTGGCCAGCCAGCCGCTGACTGAGGCCGCCAAGACCCCGGCGGCCCCGGCCCCGGTCACGCCCACCCCAGCCGCGCCGCCCGCCCCGGCGATGGACCAACCCACGCCCGCCGCCCCCGCCGAGGCCGCCGCCCCCGGCCCGCAGATGCAGATGACCGCACCGGTC
Source organism: Paracoccus zhouxuedongae (assembly GCF_041927815.1). Lineage (NCBI taxonomy): Bacteria > Pseudomonadati > Pseudomonadota > Alphaproteobacteria > Rhodobacterales > Paracoccaceae > Paracoccus > Paracoccus zhouxuedongae. The sequence goes on along the minus strand of NZ_JBHFHM010000006.1, from coordinate 48,175 downwards.
GCGCCGGGCGGATCGGGCGCGGGCGGGAATTGATCTGTCGGTGATCGGCCCGCTCGCTTGATCGGGCGGTGGCTTGCGTCTGGCCTTGGGTCCAGACTACCGGACATCGTGGTTCGGGGGCGTTTATCCGGCAGCCCGGATGGCAATCCGCACGGCGTCGGTCAGTCCTGAAGGGGCCGTTTCCAGTCGATCCAGCGGCCATGGAAACAGGCGCGGCCCAGGTCAAGCCGCAGATCGCCCGGCCAAAGCCGCAGCGTGACACCGGCGCCGGGGGATTGGCTGTCAGCCTCATAGGTCAGCCAGGCCAGAGGTGCCTGATCGGTCGCGCCGCGCCCGGCGGCCTCGATCAGGCGGGTGCCGCGCGCCTGCGCCGCCGCCGGGACATACTGCCAGGCGACGGTGCTGTAGATCAGATGCAGCCGATCCGGCATCGGATGGGCCAGCCGCATGGCCAACCAATCCACCGCATCGCCGCGCGCCACCTGCGCGTCAAACATCGCCATCGCGGCCTTGGCGCGGGTCAGCCGCGCGGGCTGGTCGGGCCAAAGATAGGACAGCAGCCGCAGCCGGTCGCCCGGATCGCGCGGATCGGCGGGGTTCAGATCGACGCCCTGCCGATCAGCGACGACCAGCGGCCCGGCCATCGGCGGATCGCCGCGCCAGTCCGGGGCCAGCCGCACCGGGCTGTCCGCCGGGCCGATGGTGCCGCCGGGCGTCGCCAGGGCGAAGCGGTCGAACATCAGGTTGAGCCCTGCACTGGCCCCCAGCTCCGACAGCGCCAGCGGCAGGCCGAACCGCGCCGCCAGCGCGTTCCCGGCGGCGATCAGCACCGCGCTGCGCCCGACCTCATTGGTCTGCGGGGCGCGCGACAGCCCGGCGCACAGATCCGCGTCATGTCGGCGAAGCGCCGCCAGAACCGCCGCGATCAGGGCGTCGTCGTCCACCTGGTGCGGCGGATAGACAGCGGCAAGCGCGCTGTCCTGCCCCGACAGAACCAGAGCGTGCAACCCGCCCGCGATGCGCAAGGGCAGGCTGTCGCCCGCGCTGTCGATCCGCCCCGGCCATGCCGCGACCCGGGCCGCCAGCGCCGTATCCCCCGGCCAGTGATCCGCCATCAGCCGCATCAGCCGCGCCATGAAGGGCGATCCCAAAGCCTCGCAGGATTGCGCCTGCGACAGGAAGGCGGCGCGCAGGGCGGCGCTCATCGCCCCGTCACAACATCCCCGGCACAACCAGGTCCGGCGGGCGGTGGCCGTCGGCGAAGGTCTTGATGTTCAGGATCACCTTTTCGCCCATCTCGACCCGGCCCTCGGTCGTGGCGCTGCCCATGTGGGGCAGCAGCACGACATTGGGCAGCTCGCGCAGGCGCGGGTTGATCTCGGCGCCGTGTTCGTAGACGTCCAGCCCCGCGCCCGCGATCTCGCCCGCGCGCAGCATCCGGGTCAGGGCGTTTTCGTCGATCACCTCACCGCGCGAGGTGTTGACGATCACCGCCGAGGGCTTCATCAGCTTCAGCCGCCGCGCGTTCATCAGGTGAAAGGTGCTGGGCGTGTGGGGCGCGTTGATCGACAGCACATCGACCCGCGCCACCATCTGATCCAGGCTTTCCCACCAGGTCACGCCCAGCGATTCCTCGACCTCGGGGCGCAGGCGCTTGCGGGAATGGTAATGCACCTGCATTCCGAAAGCCGCGGCGCGGCGGGCGACGGCCTGGCCGATCTTGCCCATGCCCAGAATGCCCAGCCGCTTGCCGCCGATACGCCCGCCCAGCATTGCGGTGGGCGACCAGCCGGCCCATTGGCCCGACTGCATCAGCGCCAGCCCCTCGGGGATGCGGCGGGTGACGGCCAGGATCAGCGCCATGGTCATGTCGGCGGTGTCCTCGGTCAGCACGCCGGGGGTGTTCGAGACCAGCACACCGCGCTGGCGGGCGCTGGTGACGTCGATATGGTCAACGCCCGCGCCATAATTGGCGATCAGCTTCAGCTTGTCGCCCGCCTGCGCCAGCAGATTGGCGTCGATGTGATCGCCCAGACTGGGCACCAGCACATCGGCGCGCCGCATTGCCGCGCCCAGTTCGTCGCGGGTCATCGGCGTGTCATCATCGCGCAATTCGACGTCGAACAGCTCGGTCATGCGGGTCTCGACAACCTCGGGCAGGCGTCGGGTAACGACGACACTCAGGCGCGGCATGGGCATGGCGGTCTCCTTGTCGTTTTGGCGCCTGGCTCTTTCCAAGACCGGGCGTTTGGGGCAAAGTGCCGCGCAACGGGGGCAGGCACAAGACCCCCAACCCACCCGGGCCGCGACGTTAGCGACGAAGGTGGGCGATCACGAGGGTATGCAGGACGGCAGCATGGCGATTTCAGCGGGCAAGGCGGCATGGGCCGCGGGGGTTCTGGTCTGGGGAATGGGGCTGGCAGTCACGCCGACCCTTGCGCAGGAGGCCGATCCCGACGGCGTGGCCAAGGCCGAGGAAACGGCGCAATCCGATGCCGACAAGCCCGGTGATTTCGCCAATGCCTATGCCAGCCGCGTCGGCGGCGCCGATCAGAACGGCAAGGGCCCGGTCACCAATCTGCCGCTGCCGCGCTATGTCAGCCTGAAGGGAAATGAGGGCAACGCCCGGCGCGGCCCCTCGCTGAGCCACCGCATCGACTGGGTGTTCCGGCATGAGGGGATGCCCTTGCGCATCACCGCCGAGTTCGGCCATTGGCGCCGGGTCGAGGACCGTGACGGCGCCGGCGGCTGGGTGCATTACTCGCTGCTGTCGGGGGTGCGCAATGTGTCGGTTCTGGACAACATGACCGGCTTTCACGCCCGCCCCGACATCAATGCCGAGGTGGTGGCGCGGGCCGAGGCCGGGGTGATCGCGCGGCTGGGCGAATGCCGCATCGACTGGTGCCGGATCTCGGCCGGGGGCGCGCGGGGCTGGGTGCCGAAAACCGTGATCTGGGGCGTGGACGCCGACGAAATGCGGGATTGACCGGGTGCAGGCGGGCCATGCACGGCTGAACCTGTCGGCGGGTCTGGCCTCGGTCGCGGTGGCGCTGCTGCTGGTCGGGCTGAAACTTTACGCGGTGATCCAGACCGGGGCCTTGTCGGTCGCGGCCTCGCTGACCGATAGCGCGATGGATCTGCTGGTGTCGGCGGGCGGGCTGGTGGCGATCATCTATGCGATGCGCCCGGCCGATGACGATCACCGCTTTGGCCATGCCGCCGCCGAGGATCTGGCGGCGCTGTTTCAGGCGCTGGTGGTGACCGGGGCGGGGCTGTGGATCGGCTGGCTGGCGATCGGTCGGCTGAGCGGTCCGGCGATGCCGGGGTTGCAGGCCACCGGCACCGGGCTGTGGGTGATGGCGGTGTCGGCGGTGCTGACGCTGGGGCTGGTGATCTGGCAGGCCCGCGTCGCGGCACGCACCGGCAACCGGGTGGTGGCCGCCGACCGGCTGCATTACATCGGCGATCTTGGCCCGACGCTTGGGGCGATGGCGGCGCTGGCGCTGGCTGCGCCGCGGCTGGATGCGGTGATCGCCCTGCTGGCCGCCGCCTGGATGATCGGCGGCGCGATCGTGATCGGCCGCGCCGCCTGGGACGCGCTGATGGACCGCGAGGCGGACGCGGCCACCCTGGCCGGGATCACCGCAATCCTCGATGGCTGGCCGGGCGTTCACGGCTGGCACGATCTGCACACCCGCACCTCTGGCTCGCGTCTGTTCGTACATGTGCATATCGAACTGGACGGCGACCAGCCGCTGCGCGACGCGCATGAGATCGGCCGGGCCTTGCGCGCCGCGATCCTGGCCGCCCATCCCGGTGCCTATGTGCTGATCCACAAGGATGTCGCCGGTCGGCCCTAGGCGGGGCGTGGCCCCAAAAGGGCGTATTTGGACAAGAAAGAAGGGCTGGTCTTCCTTGCCCGAATACCCACGCATCAGCAGCGGCTGAGGACGACCTGACGCAGGAGGCGTTTCTGATCGGCGCGGGTGCAGAGCGCGGTTGCCTCGGTCATCACCGCCGCCGCCGCCGCCGCCGCGCCATGGACCAGCGCCTGTTCGGGTGCCAGGTCGCGGGCCAGTGCCAGCACCAGCGCGCCGACGAAACTGTCACCCGCGCCGACCTTGCTGATCACCGGCACGGCGGGCGCGGTGGCGTGGAAGCGGGCGTCATGGGTGGCGAGGATGTTTCCCTCGGACCCGCGGGCGACGATCACCATCTGGGCCACCCCGGCCTGCACCAGCGATTGCGCGAAATCGGCGCTGTCGCGGCGTTCGGGCAGGGGGCGGCCGGCCAGATCCTCGGCCTCTTCGCCGTCCATGCGCAGGATGAAGGCCGGCTTTTTCGGCTGCGCCGCCATCTGATGCAGCGCCTTGCCCGAGGTGTCGACGACCAGCCGCGCCCCGGTGCGGGCGATCCGCGCTGCCAGCCGCGCCGGGAAATCGGCGGGCACGCCCGGCGGCTGGCTGCCCGACAGCACCACGATCCCGCCCGAGGGCGCGGCCCGCGAAATCCGCGACAGCGCCAGATCGACATGTTTCGGCGTCCAGTCCGGGCCGGGCATCACAAAGCGGAACTGCTGGCCGCTGGCCTGGTCGATGACCGAGAAACTTTGCCGCGTCTCGCCGGGGGCGGGGAAAGGGGCGAGGCCGATCCCGGCCTCGGACAAGAGATGGATCAGCTTGTCACCGACCTGGCCGCCGACCGCGACAAAGGCGGTTGAATGGCCGCCAAGGATCTGGATGGCGCGGCTGACATTGATGCCGCCGCCGCCGGGATCGACGCTGGCGCGGTCGCAGCGCAGCTTGACATCGGGGATCACGCGATCGGCGCTGGTGGCGAAATCGACGGTCGGGTTCAGGGTGACGGTCAGGATCGGGGTCATGCTTATTCCCACCAGCGGTCGATCTGGGCGATGTCATCATCGGACCAGCCGAAATGATGCGCGAATTCATGCACCAGGACATGCGCGACCAGATGGTTCAGCGACACATCGCCGCGCGCCACCCATTCATCCAGAATGGCGCGGCGGAACAGCACGATGCGGTCGGGCGACAGCGGCTGATCGGCCAGCGATTTCTCGGTCAGCGGGATGCCCTCGTAAAGGCCGGTCAGCTCGAACGGGTCGTCGATCTCCAGCTCGTCGCACAGATCGGCATCGGCCAGCTCCTCGATCACCAACGCAACTTCGGCGGCGGCATCGCGCACCTTGTCGGGCAGCGCGGCGCGGGCCAGATTGGCCAGGCGCAGGATCTCGGTTGCATCGGGGGCGAACTGGTCGCTGTCGGCAAAGCGTTCGGGCATGTGATGTCCTTTCCTGCACTGGATATGGACAAAAACGCGGGCCTGTGAAAGAGCCATGACAACAGGAGACGCCCCATGACCACCGTGACCCGCTTTGCGCCGTCGCCGACCGGCTATATCCATGTCGGCAATCTGCGCACCGCGCTGATGAACCACCTGATCGCCCGCAAGACCGGCGGCACCTTCATCCTGCGCCTGGACGATACCGACCGCGAGCGGTCGAAACAGGAATATGCCGACCAGTTGCAGCGCGATCTGGAATGGCTGGGGCTGCATTGGGACCGGATCGAGCGGCAATCCGACCGGCTGGACCGCTACCGCGACCAGGCCGAGGTGCTGAAGGCCAAGGGTCGGTTCTATGAATGCTTTGAAAGCCCGACCGAACTGGATCTGAAGCGCAAGAAGCTTTTGAACATGGGCCGCCCGCCGGTCTATGACCGCGCCAGCCTGGCGCTGGATGAGGCCGCGAAAGAGGCCTACCGCGCCGAGGGTCGCGACGGCTATTGGCGCTTTCTGCTGGATCAGGAGCGCATCGAATGGACCGATGGCATCCTGGGGCCGATCTCGATCGACGCGGCCAGCGTCAGCGACCCGGTGCTGATCCGCGCCGATGGGCAGGTGCTGTATACCTTTGCCAGCTCGGTCGATGATATCGACATGGGCGTGACCCATATCGTGCGCGGCGCCGATCACGTGACCAATACCGCGACCCAGATCCAGATCATGCAGGCGATGGGCGGCACGCCGCCGCAATTTGCCCATCACAGCCTGCTGACCGGCGCGCAGGGCGAGGAATTGTCCAAGCGGCTGGGCACACTTTCGCTGAAAGACCTGCGCGAGGCGGGCGTCGCGCCCGAGGCGCTGCTGTCGCTGATGGCCCGTCTGGGATCATCGCAGCCGGTCGCGCTGCGCCTGTCGCTGGACGAGATCGCTGAGGGCTTTGATGTCGGCCAGTTCGGCGCGGCGCCCACCAAGTTCGACCCCGAAGACCTGTGGCCGCTGACGCGCGAGCGCAACCAGCAGCTGCCCTTCGAGGCCGTGCAGGCCCGCATTGCCGATCTGGGCGTGCCGGCGGATCGCGCGGAAGCCTTCTGGAATGTCGCACGCCACAACATCACCAAGCTGGACGATCTGGCGCCTTGGGCGGATCTGGTGATCAAGGGGGCCACGCCGCTGGTGGCCGATGAGGACCGCGAGTTCGTGGCCACCGCCCTGTCGATGCTGCCCGCGCAGCCCTGGGGGCCGTCGACCTGGGGCGAGTGGACCGGCGCGGTCAAGGCCGCCACCGGGCGCAAGGGCAAGGGGCTGTTCATGCCGCTGCGCCGGGCACTGACGGGCATGGATCACGGCCCTGAAATGGCCGAACTGATGCCGCTTTTGCCCGCGCCGCGCACCCAGGACTGATCGCCAACGGGGGGCGCTGCCCCCCGCACCCCCCGGCGTATTTGGTCAAGAAAGAAGATGACGCCGGTTTTCTTTCTTGCCCAAATACGCCGGGGGTGAGCGCGGCACGCGCGAGGGGGCAGCGCCCCCTTTTCTTTCACAACCTTGCCGTTTCGCTGCGTCGCGGCAATTTGGGCTTGCCGTTTCGGTCGGTTCCATGGTCCCTGACGAAAGAAAGTTGCGAGGAGCCGAATCATGACCCGTCCCTATCGTTCCGTCCTTTACATCCCCGGCTCGAATGCGCGGGCGCTGGACAAGGCGCGCGGGCTTGCGGCGGATGCGATCATCTTCGACCTTGAGGATGCGGTGGCGGCCAGCGAAAAAGTCGCGGCGCGCGCGATCCTGGCCGAGGAACTGGCCAAGGGCGGCTTTGGCGCACGCGCGCGGATCGTGCGGATCAATGGTTTTGACACCGAATGGGGGCGCGACGATGCGGCGGCTTTCGCGGACAGCGATGCCGATGCGATTCTGATCCCCAAGGTCTCGACCCCCGATCTGCTGGATCAGGTGGCGGCGGTGACCGGCGACATGCCGTTGTGGGCGATGATGGAAACGGCCTTGGGGATGCTGAATGCGGCAGCCATCGCCGCGCATCCGCGGCTTCAGGGCATGGTGATGGGCACCAATGATCTGGCCAAGGAGCTGAACAGCCGCGCCCGTCCTGACCGGCTGGCGATGCAGGCCGGCCTTGGCCTGTGCCTGCTGGCCGCGCGCGCCCATGGCCGGGTGATCGTCGATGGCGTCTATAACGCCTTCAAGGACGATGACGGGCTGGCCGCCGAATGCGCGCAGGGCCGCGACATGGGTCTTGACGGCAAGACCCTGATCCATCCCGCGCAACTGGCCATCGCCAATGCGGCCTTTGCGCCCACCGATGTCGAGGTCGATCTTGCCCGCCGCCAGATCGCGGCCTTTGACGCGGCGCAGGCGGCGGGGCAAGGTGTGGCTGTCGTCGACGGCAAGATCGTCGAGAACCTGCACATCGTGACCGCGCGCCGCATTCTGGCGCAGGTCGACGCCATCGCCGCGCTGGAGGCGCAAACGTCATGACGCTTCTGATCCTCGGTATCGCGCTGTGGGTCTTTGCCCATTCCGCCCGCCGCATCGTCCCCGGCTTTCACCGCGCCATGAAGGGCAGCGAAAAGCCGATGGTGACCGGGATGCTGGTGCTGGCGATCCTGCTGATGGTGATCGGCTACCGCGCCGCCGATATCGTGCCGGTCTATACGCCGATCCCCGGCATGGGCCATGCCAACAACACGCTGATGCTGATCTCGATCTTTCTGTTCGGGGTGGGCGGCACCAAGGGTACGCTTTACCCGCGGCTGCGCCATCCGATGCTGATCGGCATGGTGCTGTGGGCCGTCGCGCACCTGTTGGTGAATGGCGATCTGGCGTCGATCGTGCTGTTCGGCGGCCTTGGCCTGTGGGCGGTCGCAGCGATGGTTCTGATCAACCGCGCCGGTCCCTGGCAGCGCCCCAAGCCTGGGCGCGGCATCAAGGGCGATCTGATGAATCTGGTGGGCACGCTGGTGATCTATGGCATCATCGCGGGCATCCACATCTGGCTGGGTTACAATCCTTTCCTGGGGACTTACGGATGAGCAAGATCTATCGCCTGCTGACCGAGGACGACACCGCCGCCTTTTGCCACAAGGTGTCCAAGGCACTTGCCCAAGGGTGGGAGCTGCACGGCAGCCCTGCCTATGCCTTTGACGCGGGAAATGGCGTCATGCGCTGCGCCCAGGCCGTCACCAAGGATGTCGCGGCCGATTACACGCCTGACATGAAGCTGGGTGAACAATGACCGGCAAAGCCAAGACCAACCCCGGCAATTTTTTTGAAGACTACCGTATCGGCCAGGTGATCCACCACGCCGTGCCGCGCAGCGTCGGCGCGGGGGAACGCGCGCTGTATCACGCGCTTTATCCCGCGCGCGGCGCGATCTATTCCAGCGATGAGTTCGCCCGCGCCAGCGGCCTTGCCGCCAGCCCGATCGATGACCTGATCGCCTTTCACATCGTCTTCGGCAAGACCGTGCCCGACATCAGCCTGAACGCCGTGGCCAATCTGGGCTATGGTCAGGGCCGCTGGCTGCGCCCGGTCTGGCCCGGCGATACGCTGCGCGCCCAGTCCGAGGTGATCGGCCTGCGCGAGAACTCGAACCGCACATCTGGCGTGGTCTGGGTGCGCTCGCGCGGCATCAACCAATGGGGCGATGTGGTGCTGGATTACGTTCGCTGGGTGATGGTGCGCAAACGCGACGCGGGTGCCCCTGCGCCCGATCCGGTGGTGCCCGATCTGCCCTCGGTCGTGGACCCCGCCGATCTGGTAATCCCCGAGGGGCTGGATTTCAGCCGCTACGATTTCGATCTGGCCGGTGAGCCGCACCGCTGGGGCGATTATGCCGTGGGCGAAAAGATCGACCATGTGGACGGCGTGACCATCGAGCAGGCCGAACACATGATCGCCACCCGGCTGTGGCAGAACACCGCCAAAGTGCATTTCGACGCCACCTTCCGGCCCGATGGCCAGCGGCTGATCTATGGCGGCCATGTCATCAGCCTGGCGCGCGCGCTGTCCTTCAACGGGCTGGCGAATGCGCAGATGATCGTGGCGCTGAATGGCGGCGCCCATGCCAACCCTTGCTTTGCCGGCGACACCGTCAAGGCCTGGTCCGAGGTTCTGGACAAGGCCCCGACCGATGCCCCCGGTATCGGCGCGATCCGGCTGCGGCTGGTCGCGGTCAAGGCCGGGGCCGCGCCCTTCGCGCTGAAAGGCGCGGATGGCAAATATGATCCGGCGGTGCTGCTGGATCTGGACTATTGGGCCTTGATGCCCCTGTAAGGAAGACCGATGCTGCGAAACGCGACCCTGATGGCGGCCCTGCTGGCCGCCGGTATGGCCCCTGCTTTGGCCCATGCCGAAACCGCTGCCCCGACCGAAACCGACGCGGCCGCCGCGCCATGGCCCGAGGATCCGGTTCCCGTCGCGCTGGACGCCAGCACCCGCCAGGACTTCATCGAGGCCAATGTGCTGGCGATCTTCTATCACGAACTCGGCCATGCGCTGATCCATGTCGAGGATCTGCCGGTTCTGGGCCGCGAGGAGGAGGCGGTCGACGGCCTGTCCGCCATCATGATCGACGCCCTGTGGGAAGCCGAGAGCGCCGAGAACATGCTGCGCCTGAACGGGGCCGCCTGGATCGCGCTCGCGAATGAGGCCATGGATGATCCGCCCGCCTATTGGGATGTTCATGCGCTGGACCGGCAACGCTATTACAACCAGCTATGCCTGATCTATGGTGCCGATCCCGACCGGCGTGAGGGTGTGGCCAAGGAAATGGGCCTGCCCGAAGAGCGCGCCGAGGGCTGCCCCGACGAATACGCCTTGGCCGCGCGGTCCTGGGGTACCATGCTTGAACTGATCGAGAAGGACGCCCCCGGCGCCGGGCCCGGTCAGCTGGTGGCCGAGATGAAGGACATCCGCCCCGAGGATGCCGGGATCGCGGCGATGCTGACGACCGAGATCAAGGATTTCAACGCCCATTACCGCTTGGCCCGCGACATCACCGTGGGCATGGAAAGCTGTGGCGAGGCGAACGCGTTTTACGACCTCGACCTGCATCGCGTCATCATCTGCACCGAGTTCGGCGACGAATTGGCGCGGCTGCACGACGGGATCGTGGCGGCGGCTGAGGCGCCGACCGAAGGCGCGCCCGACAAGGCGGCCGAGCAACCGGCGGCAAAGCCTGCGCCCTGATGGGCGTGGGGCGGGCGGTGGTCGGCCATCGCCCCGCCGCGGATGCCGCGCATGGCCCGGGGGGTGATGCTGCCATCACCCTTGACGCCGCCCCCGCGCCAATCCGGCGTCGCAGATCGGTGCGCCGGCCATCGCGCATCAGCGCCGCCATGCGCCGCCTGCGCGCAGGACCGGGGCGGATCCTGTCCGGTTTTTTGGGGGGCATTCAGGACGAAGATGCGGCGATCGAACACATCACGCCCGCCATCGCCATCGCCTGCCGGATCGGTGAGCTGCCCTCGCGGGCGGTTCAGTCTGGCGCAGCCCTTGCTGGCGCACCGACGCATGATCCGCGCCTTGTGCCGTCATGTGTCTTGCCACGGGCGGACGAACCCGTTGCCTTCGGGACAGAACGCAAGAGGGCAGGAACATGACCTCCGGCACTGACAAGGACAGCCTGACTGGGTGCGCCGGTGGACAAGACGGGGCTGGCCGGCAGGGCAGGTTTGCCGAATGTCGGCCGTTGCGCACGGCGCAGCGTGGCGCGGCTTTTTGGGCGCATCAATGCCTGCTCCGCGTCTTGCATGGTCATGTGTCTTGCCACGCGGCAACGAACCCGTTGCCTTCGGGGTAGAACGACAGGGGGCAGGGGCATGACCTCCGGCACTGACAAGGACAGCCCGACTGGGTGCGCCGCTGGAACAGAAGGGGCTGGCGGGCAGGGTGGTTTTGCCGAGTGTAGGCCGTTGCGCGCGGCGCAGTCTGGCACGGCGCTTTTTGGCGCATCAACGCATGATCCGCGCCTTGTGCCGTCTTGCGTCTTGCCACGGGCGAACGAACCCGTTGCCTTTGGGTTGGAACGAAAGGGGGCAGGGGGATGACCTCCGCCACTGACAAAGACAGCCCGACAGGGGGCGCCGGTGGGCAAGATGCGGCTGGCGGGCGGGGCGTTTTGCCGAATGTCGGCGCGCGCGCGGGGCCTAGTCTGGCGCTGCGCGTTATGGCGCACCGATGCCTGATCCACGCCTTGCACGGTCATGCAGCTTACCACGCGGCAACGAACCCGTTGCCTTTGGGTTGGAACGAAAGGGGGCAGGGGGATGACCTCCGCCACTGACAAAGACAGCCCGACTGGGTGCGCCGGTGGGCAAGATGCGGCTGGCGGGCGGGGCGTTTTGCCGAATGTCGGCGCGCGCGCGGGGCCTGGTCTGGCGCTGCGCGTTATGGCGCACCGATGCCTGATCCACGCCTTGCACGGTCATGCAGCTTGCAAAGTGGCAATGGAACCGTGCATTCGGGGCAGAGCGAAAGGGGCAAGGTAATGACCTCCGCCAGTGACAAGAGACACGCGACAGGGTGCGCCGGTGGGCAACACGGGACCGGCGGGCAGGGCGTTTTTGCCGAACGTAAGCCCTCGCGCGCGTCGCAATCGGGCGAGGCGCATCAAGCGCTTGTCGCAGTCCGCAGAGCCGGGGCGCAATCCGCGCGTTCGGGATCGCCGGGTGCCCCGGACCATGCCGCCAGCCCGGCCGACGCCCATGGCACCCGCGCGGCGCTGATCGCGGCGGGGGTGGATCTGTTCGGCCAGCGCGGTTTTTCCGCCGTCTCGGTGCGCGATCTGGTGGCGCGCGCGGGGGCGAATATTGCTGCTGTCTCTTATCATTTCGGTGGCAAGGCCGGGCTGCGGCAGGCCTGTGCCGATCACGTCGCCGGGCTGATCGCCGGGCAGATCGGGCTGGATGCGCTGCCCAAGGGTGGGGTGCCCGCGCATCTGGCCCAGGATCTGCTGGAGGATCTGCTGGCCGGTGCCCTGCGCGCCTTTGCCAGCGACGGCCCCGCAGCACCTGCCGTGGCCTTTCTGCTGCGTGAGGTGCTGCCCGACCCGGTGCTGGCCGGGCCGGTGCAGGCGGCGCTGGTCGATCGGCTGCATGACCGGATGTGCGCGCTGTGGGCCTCGGCCACCGGGGCGGATGAGGCCAGTCCGGCGACCCGGCTGCGGATGCTGGGCCTGATCGGGCAGGTGGCGATCTTTCGCGGTGCGGCGCCGATGGTGTTGGCGCGGATGGGCTGGACCGCCTTGGGCGAGGCCGAGACCGAGGCCTTGCGCCGCGCCCTGACCACCACCTTGCGCGCCATGATCGCCGCCGAGCGCGCCGCTCAGGGCAGCGTCTGGCCCAGATAGCGCATCATGTTGCCGCCCATGACCTTGGCGATCTGCGCATCGGTCAGCCCGGTATCCATCAGCGCGTGGGTCAGCGCCGCCAGCCCTGCCACGTCAAAGGGCGCATCGACCGAGCCGTCATAATCCGACCCGAGGCTGATGTGATCCTCACCCACCAGGGCGATGCCTGCGCGGATCGCGGCGGCAATGTCGGCCGGGGTCTGGCCGCAGACCACATCGGCCCAATAACCGATGCCGATCACCCCGCCCTTGGCGGCAATCGCCTGCATCAGATCGTCATCCAGATTGCGGTGGCTGGCGCAATGGCCATGGATGCCAGTATGCGACAGGATCGGCCGGGCAGCGGGAATGGCCAGCACGTCGCGCACCATCTGCGGGCTGGCATGGGCCAGATCCACGACCATGCCGCGCGCGATCATCCGGTCGACCACCTGACGGCCAGAGTCGGACAGGCCCGCACCGCTGCCCCCCTCGCCATGCAGGCTGCCGCCCAGTTCGTTGTCGAAGAAATGCGTCAGCCCGATCAGGCGGAACCCCGCGTCATACATCACATCCAGATTGGCAATGTCGCCTTTCAGCGGATGGCCGCCCTCGCTGCCGATCAGCCCGCCGACGACGCGGCTGCCTGCCGCCCGATCGGCCAGAAGTGCTGCCAGATCGGCGCTGCTGCGGATGATGCGCAAAGCCTGCGGATCGCGCGCCGCCGCATCGACCAGTGCCTCTGCCTGCACCAGTGCGCGTTCGCGCAGGTCGAACCAGGACCGCATCGGACGCAACTGGCCGATGAACAACGGCGTGATGTTATCCGCCGCATCGGCACTGTTATGGCCGTAGTTCTGCCCGCGCGGGCTTTTCGTCACAGTGGTAAAGACTTGCAGCGCGACATTGCCTGCCGCCAGCCGCGGGATGTCGGTATGGCCGCGATCCGCGCGCGCCAGCAGGTCACGATCCCACAGCAGGGCATCGGAATGCCAGTCGCCGATCACCAGCCGGTCATGCAAAGCCTGGGCCTGCGGGCTGACGGGCCATCCTGCCGTCGGAGCCGTCACCGGGTTGCGCCCGGTCTCGACCCAAGCCGGACCAAAGGCCAGCACCCCGGCCAGCGCCAGCACCACCACCCCCAGCACAATGGCGATCAGCTTGCGCATCCGAATCCCCTTTCATCTGCCGTTCTAGACAGCAGACCCTGAAGATAGTCCTAACGCCAGCGTCTTCCTTGCAAAAATACGCACGCGACCGAGGGCAAGAGGCGCCCGCTCAGCCCTCAAGCGCCTCAAGCTCGTCGATCAGCCCCTCGATCATCGCCAGCCCCTTGTCCCAGAACGCCGGGTCGCTGGCGTCCAGACCGAAGGGGGCAAGCAGATCCTTGTGATGACGCGATCCGCCAGCCGCCAGCATGTCGAAGAACTTGTCCTCGAAACCCTCCAGCCCCTCGCGGTAGGCACCATAGAGGGCGTTCACCAGCCCGTCGCCAAAGGCATAGGCATAGACATAGAAGGGCGAATGCACGAAATGCGGGATATAGGCCCAGAAGGTTTCATATCCCGGCATGAAATCGAACACCGGACCCAGGCTTTCGGCCTGCACCGACATCCACAGATCGTTGATCTGATCGGGTGTCAGCTCACCATCGCGACGCGCGGCGTGAAGTTTGCATTCAAAGTCGTAGAAGGCGATCTGGCGCACGACGGTGTTGATCATGTCCTCGACCTTGCCGGCCAGCAGCGCCTTGCGCGCGGCGGGGTCGGTGGTCTTGTCCAAGAGGCTGCGGAAGGTCAGCATCTCGCCAAAGACGCTGGCGGTTTCGGCCACGGTCAGCGGGGTCGAGGCCAGCAGCTCGCCCTGGCTGGCAGCCAGCCGCTGATGCACGCCATGCCCCAGTTCATGCGCCAGCGTCATCACGTCGCGCGGCTTGCCCAGATAGTTCAGCAGCACATAGGGATGCACCGTGGTAACGGTCGGATGGGCGAAGGCCCCCGGCGCCTTGCCCGGCGTCACGCCCGCGTCGATCCAGCCCAGATCGAAGAACGGCTGGGCGGCCTCGGCCATGCGGGGGTCGAACTCGCCATAGGCGTCCAGCACGATCTGGCGGGCGCGGTCCCAGCCGATCAGATCGGGGCTGGCCTGTGGCAGCGGCGCGTTGCGATCCCAGACCTGCATCCGGTCCAGCCCCAGCCATTTCGCCTTCAGCGCGTAATAGCGGTGCGACAGGCGCGGATAGGCGGCGACCACGGCGTTACGCAATGCCTCGACCACCTCGGGCTCGACATGGTTCGACAGATGGCGGCCGGCCTGCGGGGTCGGCAGCTTGCGCCAGCGGTCCTCGATTTCCTTTTCCTTGACCAGCGTGTTGTGGATGCGGGCAAAGGTCTTTTGCGTCTGCCCGAAGGTCACGGCGAGGGCGCGGGCGGCGGCCTCGCGACGCGGGCGGTCGTGGTCGGTCAGCCGGTCCAGCGTCGCCTCGATCCCCAGGGTCTCGCCCTCGACATCGAAGGTCAGGCCCGCGACGGTCTCGTCGAACAGCTTGTTCCAGGCGGCAGCGCCCACGACCGAGGCGTCATGCAGGAACTGCTCCATCTCATCGGACAACTGATGCGGGCGCATGGCGCGCATCCGGTCGAACACCGGGCGATAGCGGGCAAGCGCCGGGTCGGCGTCGAAAACCGAACGGTAACGATCCTCGGGGATGCGGTTGAACTCAAGGCTGAAGAACACCAGCGGCGTGGTCATGGTGGTGATCTTGTCCTGCATGTCGGACAGGAACTTGGCGCGCGCGGCATCGGTGGTGTTCTGGTAATAGCGCAGGCCCGCATAGGACATGATGCGCCCGGCGGCGATGTCGATCGCCTCATACCGGCGGATTGCGTCCAGCATGGCGGGGGTATCGAGATCGGCCAGCTTGCCCTGATAATCGCGTGCGAAATCGCCGCAGGCGGCCTCCAGCCATTTCAGATCGTGGCCCAGCTTCGGCGCATCGGGCGCGGCGTAAAGATCGTCCAGCTTCCAGACCGGCAGATCGCCCGGCCCGGCGGCGTGGGCGGCGGGGTCGGCATCATGGGCGGGGCTGGGCAGGGGCAGGGTCATGGTGTCCTCGGTCTGGTTCATGGCTGCAAGGTGGCGGTGCGCGGCGCGGGCTTCAAGGGTGAAAGCGCGCGACCCGGCATCGCGGCAGGCCGAGTCGCGCCGTTGCGGCCGATCGGGCAGCCGGTCGCGCTAACATGTGATCACGCCGGGAAAAATCGTGATCACAACGGCGGTTTTTCGCGGCAGCGCGGCATGGCTTGCGACTTTCGGCGGGTTTCGGGCGTGACATGCGGCGAAAAGGCGCTATGACGGGGCAAATGCCAGCCAGCGGGGGCGACTGCCGCCGCCGCCAGAAGAAAGGGTGTCCGTCATGGCCGACATCGAACGTGGCAACAGGCCGCTGTCCCCCCATTTGCAGGTCTATCGTCTGCCGATTACCGCCTATGCCTCGATCCTGACGCGGATTTCGGGCAATGCGCTGATCGCTGGCGCCATGCTGCTGGCCTTTTGGCTGGTCGGGCTGGCGGTCGGCGGGCGCTGCTGGGCCTGGGCGAACGGGCTGGCGACCAGCTGGTTCGGGATGCTGGTCTGGCTCGGGACGATCTGGGCCTTGTGGTATCACCTGCTGGGCGGGCTGCGCCATCTGGTCTTTGACGCGGGCCACGGGCTTGAGCTGAAGCAGGCCGAGGCCTCGGGCTGGGGCGCGATCATCGGTTCGGTCGTGCTGACCGTGCTGACCGTCCTTTACTTCATTGTCTTCTAAGGGGGCCGGAATGCGTTATCTGACCGATCGCAAACGCGCCGTCGGGCTGGGGGCCTCGGGCACCGGCACCGGGCATCAATGGTTCATGACGGTCACGGCGGCGGCGCTGCTTGTGCTGGTGCCGCTGATGATCTTTGTCGTCGGCCACGCCATCGGCCTGCCGCGCGGGCAGGCGATGGTCTATATGGGCCGCCCGTTCCCGGCCATCGTCACCGGTCTGACGCTGGTCGTCGGGATGCGCCATTATGCCAAGGGCGTGAAGATGATGCTGGAGGATTACACCGACGGCCTGCTGCGCGAGGTGCTGGTGATCGGCGCCACCGTGCTGGGCTATGCGGTGATGGCCGCGGGGCTTTATGGGCTGATCGTCGTGTCGGTGTTCAGCGCCGCCGCCAGCGGGATGTAAGGAACTGACCATGGCTGTCTATACATACGAAACGCATAATTACGATGTCGTGGTGGTTGGGGCCGGTGGTGCCGGTCTGCGCGCCACCCTTGGCATGGCCGAACAGGGCCTGCGCACCGCCTGCGTGACCAAGGTGTTCCCGACCCGCAGCCACACGGTCGCGGCCCAGGGCGGCATCGCCGCGTCGCTGTCGAACATGGGGCCGGACAACTGGCAGTGGCACATGTATGACACGGTGAAGGGCAGCGACTGGCTGGGCGACACCGATGCCATGGAATATCTGGCGCGCGAGGCCCCGAAAGCGGTCTATGAGCTGGATCACTATGGCGTGCCGTTCTCGCGCACCGAGGAGGGCAAGATTTATCAGCGTCCCTTCGGCGGCCACACGACCGAGTTCGGCGAAGGCCCGCCCGTGCAGCGCACCTGCGCCGCCGCCGACCGCACCGGCCATGCGATCCTGCACACGCTTTACGGCCAAAGCCTGAAGGAAAAGGCCGAGTTCTTCGTCGAATATTTCGCGCTGGACCTGATCATCACAGATGGCAAATGCACCGGCGTGGTGGCGTGGAAGCTGGATGACGGCACCATGCATGTGTTCAACGCCAAGATGGTGGTGCTGGCGACTGGCGGTTACGGCCGCGCCTATTTCAGCGCGACCTCGGCCCATACCTGCACCGGCGACGGCGGCGGCATGGTCGCCCGCGCGGGCCTGCCCCTGCAAGACATGGAGTTCGTGCAGTTCCACCCGACCGGCATCTATGGCTCGGGCTGCCTGATCACCGAGGGCGCGCGCGGCGAGGGCGGTTACCTGACCAACTCGGAAGGCGAGCGGTTCATGGAACGCTACGCGCCGACCTACAAGGATCTGGCCTCGCGCGACGTGGTCAGCCGCTGCATCACCATCGAGATCCGCGAGGGTCGCGGCGTCGGTCCGAACAAGGACCACATGCACCTGCACCTGTCGCACCTGCCGCCCGAGGCCTTGGCCGAGCGGCTGCCGGGGATTTCGGAAAGCGCCAAGATTTTTGCCGGGGTCGATGTAACCAAGGAACCGATCCCGATCCTGCCGACCGTGCATTACAACATGGGCGGCATTCCCACGAACTATTGGGGCGAGGTGCTGAACCCGACCGAGGCGAACCCCGACCAGACCTTCCCCGGCCTGATGGCGGTGGGCGAGGCCGGTTGCGCCTCGGTGCATGGCGCGAACCGTCTGGGGTCGAACAGCCTGATCGACCTGGTGGTCTTTGGCCGCGCGGCCGCGATCCGCGCCGGTCAGGTGATCGACCGCGACGCGCCGGTGCCGGCCACCAACACCCCGGCGGTGGACGCGATCTTTGACCGCTTCGACAGATTCCGCAACGCCAATGGCAGCATCCCGACCGCCGAACTGCGGCTGGAAATGCAGCGCACCATGCAGGCCGATGCGGCGGTGTTCCGCACCGACAAGACCCTGGCCGAGGGCGTCGACAAGATGCGCGCCGTCGCCGCCAAGATGGGCGATCTGAAGGTCAGCGACCGCAGCCTGATCTGGAACAGCGACCTGATGGAGACGCTGGAGCTGGCCAACCTGATGCCGAACGCGCTGGCCACGATCAACGCCGCCGAGGCCCGCAAGGAATCCCGTGGCGCCCATGCGCATGAGGATTACCCCGACCGCGACGATGCCAACTGGCGCAAGCACAGCCTGGCCTGGGTCGAGGGCAACCAGGTGACCCTGCGCTATCGCCCTGTGCATCTTGAGCCGCTGACGAAGCAGGAAGATGGCGGCATCGACCTGACCAAGATCGCGCCGAAAAAGCGGGTCTATTGATGCGCGCGCTGCCTTTCATCGGGGCCGGGTTGCTGGTGGCACTGGCCGCCTGCGGCCCCGTGCCCGTCGATCAGGCCGAACGCCAGTGCCTGTCGGATGCCCGCCTCGCCCAGCAACCGCGCGGCGAGGTCGCCGTCGGGATCAATAGCAGCGGCAATCTGGCCAGCCGGGTCAAGGTCTCGGTCTCATCCGATTACCTGATGGGCCGCGACCCAAGCCAGGTCTATATCGATTGCGTCTATCGCCGCTCGGGCCAGTTCCCGCGGACGCCGCTGGGGGCGCTGTAGGATGACGGCTCAGGGTGCAATCGGCCACCGAGCCGACGTTTCGCTGGTCCAGGCTCTCGAGTGAATCGACAATGGGCATGATCCGCGCACACATGGCCACCTTTCCGTCCCGGCACGAGCTGTGCCCGACGGCTGTCAACTCGATCCTGCCGCAGGTTGACCGGCTGTTTCTGGTGCTCAACCAGTATGAGGCGATGCCGGATTGGGCGCGCGATGAAAAGATTACGGCGGTCATTCCCGACCGCGACCTCAAGGACGTGGGAAAGTTTTATTTTACCCCGGACCCCGACGATCTGGTGTTTTTTGTCGATGACGACATCCTGTATCCCGCCGATTACGTCGCGCTTACACAGGCGCGGTTCGCCAAGCTTGCACGCAGCACCAGTTGCGTGGGGTATTTCGGCAATGCGCTATCGCCCCACGAACAGCCGGGCCGGGTCAAATGGAAGACCTTCCAGTTTGAACAGCCGCTAGGGCGCACGGTCGGCGCGTCGTTGCTGGGCACTGGCACGGTCTGTGCCTGGGGCCGCAATGTGCCGCCACTTGACTTCATGACCGACTACATCGGCATTTGCGACATGGGCTTTGCGCTGTGGCAGATGCAGACCGGCTGCCTGACCTGGGTCTTGCCGCGCGACGGCGGCTGGATGCGCAATGTCCTGCCTGCCGAGCTTGAGGCCGATTCGCTTTACGAGACGGTTCACAAGCGCGGCAGCAGTCAGCAGTCACGAATCCTGCGCCAATTGGCCGAAGGCTGGCCCCATGCCGGCGAGACCTTTCGCAACTTCATGGCCAGCCCCGCCGCCGACGCCTATCGGGTGACGACATGAGCGCGCGACCCTCTGACATCGCAGCCAGGTGGCACGCCATGACGCGCGCCATCGCCCATCGGCCCGCGTTGGCCATCATTCCGCATTCGGCCGCCCGTGCCGCAGCAAAAGGAGCGTGACCCATGGTCCAGTTCACCCTGCCCAAGAACAGTCAGATCCGCACCGGCAAGACCTGGCCCAAGCCTGCGGGCGCCACCAATGTGCGCAAGTTCATGATCTATCGCTTTGATCCCGACAGCGGCGAGAACCCTCGGGTCGACACCTATTTTCTGGACATGGACCAGTGCGGGCCGATGGTTCTGGACGCGCTGATCAAGATCAAGAACGAGATCGACCCGACGCTGACCTTTCGCCGGTCCTGCCGCGAGGGGATCTGCGGCTCTTGCGCGATGAATATCGACGGCGGCAACCATCTGGCCTGCATCTATGGCCTGGATGAGATCAAGGGCGACGTGAAGATCTATCCGCTGCCGCATATGGGCGTCGTCAAGGATCTGGTGCCGGATCTGACGCATTTCTATGCCCAGCACGCCAGCATCATGCCCTGGCTGGAAACCAAGACCAACCGCCCGGCAAAGGAATGGCGCCAGTCGATCGAGGATCGCAAGAAGCTGGACGGGCTTTATGAATGCGTGATGTGCGCATCGTGCAGCACCGCCTGCCCAAGCTATTGGTGGAATGCCGACAAATACCTTGGCCCGGCGGCCTTGCTGCATGCCTATCGCTGGATCGTCGACAGTCGTGATGAGGCCACGCCCGAGCGGCTGGACCAGCTTGAGGATCCCTTCAAGCTGTATCGCTGCCACACGATCATGAACTGCACCCAGACCTGCCCCAAAGGTCTGAACCCGGCCAAGGCGATTGCGCAGATCAAGAAGCTGATGGTCGAACGCGCGGTTTGACCCTGGTTCGAGGCTTGGCAAAAGCGCGCCCCTGCGGCGCGCTTTTTGCTGCGACGCAGCGTCGCGTGGGGCGGGGCTTGGCGGCGACGGGCGGCGGGACTATATCGGGCCCGGGGAGAGCAGCTTGAACGAAAGTGCCGCCCGATGACCGCCCATGATCTTGACCTTCTGAACCCGCTGACCTCGCGCCGCGCGGCCGAGGCCGTGCATCGCGCCGATGTCGATGAGGCCTTGGGCGATGCGCCCGCCGCCTCGGACGCCGTGTTCACCGCCCGCGCCGCCGAGGCCCGCCGCGTGATCGAACAGGCCTGGGCCTATTACAGCCGCGATTGATCGCTTGTCCGGCGGGGCCGGGTCGGGCAGGCTGGGGCGATCACGCCACGAGGTCCGCCCCAATGCCCGACACCCCAGACCCTGACCACATCGCCGCCGCCCGCGCCGTGACGCCGGTGGTCTGCTATCCGGTCGCAAGTTTGCCGCAGCCCGATCTGCCCAGCCTGCACGCCGCGCGCGAAGGCTGGACCCTGGCCGAGCGGGTGATCGCTCCGCCGCGTCAGGCCGCGACATTCCGCGTGCCCGCCGGCTGGTTCTTCCGTATAACCTGCATCGATGGGCCGCAGGTCGGCGATCTGAACCTGTGGAATGCGCATGACCTGTCGGAACGGTTCTATTCCGGCAAGACCCGCGCGCTGCATGGCACCCATGTGACGACCGGCCACCGGCTGTGGTCATCCTTCCCGCATCTGCGCCCGATGGCGACGATCACCGATGACAGCCTGGCCTGGTATGGTCAGGACGATTTCGGCGGCCGCGTCCATGACGTGATCGGCACGCGCTGCGATCCCTATACCCATCATCTGCTGTCGGGTCAGGATTACCACCATTGCTGCCATTCCAACCTGACCCGCGCTTTGGCGCAGGCAACCGGACTGACGACGGACGCCGCCGAGGCGCATGTGCATGACGTGCTGAATGTCTTCATGTGCACCGGTTTCACCCGCGATACCGGCCAGTATTTCATGAAGGCCAGCCCGGTGCGCCCGGGCGATCATCTGGAGTTCTTTGCCGAGATCGACCTTTTGGGCGCGCTGTCGGCCTGTCCTGGTGGCGATTGTTCGGCCGAGCATTCCTCGGATGTTGCCGCCTGTCATCCGTTGGGGGTAGAGATCTACCGCCCCGCAGCCCCGCCGGTGGGATGGGTCGAACCCGCGCGCAATGGCTATGATCGCCGCCATGGCATGTGACGGGCCGGGGCTTTGCCCTGGACCCCAGGATGTTTCGGCCAAGAAGAAAGCCTAGCCCTCGTCGCCCAGTTCCTGTTCAAGGAAGCGTTCGAAATCATCCAGGTCGATCGGGTCAAGCTGGCCGAAGCCCGCGATCCAGATCGTTGCCGCGCGCATCGCATCGGGGTTCAGCTTGCACCATTTGACGCGGCCGCGCTTGTCCTGGGTGATCAGCCCGGCCTCGGTCAGCACGCCCAGATGTTTCGAGATCGCGGCCAGCGACATGGCGAAGGGGTGGGCGACATCGGTCACCGCCATGTCGTCCTCAAGCAGCATCGACAGGATCGCCCGGCGGGTCGGGTCGGCGAGGGCTGCAAAGATCAGGTCAAGCGGCTGGGTCATGGTGCGATCAGCGCCGGGCAGGGCGCGATTGTCAACCGGGGGGTTGAATATGCGGTCGGGCGCCCGGCGCGACTGGCCGCGGGGCGGCGGGTGACGCATGAATGTGAAAATCGTTATACGTCAATGACTTGATACTTAACCATCCGGTTGTGCATCCACCGTTTTGGGCGGTTGACTCACGCGCGGGTGATCCTTAGGAACAAGCCGGAACAGATGGGGTTGCGGGCATGTCCGAAAGCGATGCGGACCGGCTGCGTCGGTTGGAACAGCGCCTGGCCGAAATCCGGCAGCGCGATGCGCCCGCCGCCCCGAAGGAAGATCACTTCGCTCAGGCCAATACCGCCTGGCGCATGGTGATCGAGCTGGTGTCGGGCCTGGGGATCGGGTTCGCTGTGGGCTATGGGTTGGACTGGCTGTTTGGCACGACCCCCTGGCTTTTGGTGATCTTCATCCTTGCGGGTTTTGCCGCCGGCGTTAAGACGATGCTGGGCACCGCGCAAGAGATGGCGCGGCGGCAAGCCGGCGAAGGGCAACAGGCCGCCGAGACGGCCAAGGACGAGGGCGAATAACGTGGCGACGGAACAAGCTAGCGGCGGTCTTGCGTTTCATCCGATGGATCAGTTCCATGTGCGTCCGCTGTTCGGTGACGGGCCGGTCCACTGGTATACGCCCACCAATGCGACGCTGTGGATGATGCTGGCGATCGTCGCCGTGGTCACCATCCTGGTCATCGGCACCCGTGGCCGCGCCATCATCCCGTCGCGCGTCCAGTCGGTCGCCGAACTGGCCTATGGCTTCATTCACAAGATGGTCGAGGACATCGCCGGCAAGGACGGGCTGAAGTATTTCCCTTATATCTTCACGCTGTTCCTGTTCATCGTGCTGTCGAACGTGCTGGGCCTGCTGCCCAAGGCCTTCACCCCCACCTCGCATATCGCGGTGACGGCGGTGCTGGCGATGCTGGTCTTTGTCACCGTCACCGTGATCGGCTTCGTCAAGAACGGCGCGCATTTCCTGGAACTGTTCTGGGTGAAATCGGCGCCGCTGGCGCTGCGCCCGGTGCTGGCCGTGATCGAGCTGATCAGCTATTTCGTGCGCCCGGTCAGCCATTCCATTCGTCTTGCCGGCAACATGATGGCCGGTCACGCGGTGATCAAGGTGTTCGCGGCCTTCGCGCCCCTGGTGCTGATGTCGGGCATCGGCTTTGTCGTCACGCCGCTGTCGATCCTGGCGATCACCGCCATGTATGGCCTGGAAATCCTCGTGGCCTTCATCCAGGCCTATGTCTTTACCATCCTGACCTGCGTCTATCTGAAGGACGCGCTGCATCCGGCCCACTAAGGGCCGGTGTCGGGAACCTGAACCACATACTTTCCATAACAAGGAGAAACACCATGGAAGGCAGCATCTCGCAACTCGGTCAATACCTCGGTGCCGGCCTGGCCTGCATCGGCATGGCGGGCGCCGCCATGGGGGTGGGCAATGTCGCTGGCAACTACCTGTCGGGCGCGCTGCGCAACCCGTCGGCCGCCGCCGGCCAGACCGCGACGCTGTTCATCGGCATGGCTTTCGCCGAAGCCCTGGGCATCTTCTCGTTCCTGGTCGCGCTGCTGCTGCTGTTCGCAGTCTGATCCGATCCTCGCTCCTTGTGGCCGGGCTGGGCTGTGATGGCCCGCCCGGTGCATCTGAAAGGCCCTGGGGGATAAGATGATTGGATTTCTGCAACAGGCCGTGACCGGAATGGCGGGCCACGCGCAGGACGCCATGACCGGCATGACAGGCCAGGCGCCCGATGCGGGCATGGCCGGAATGCACGGCATGGACGGTGCGCATGGCGTTGCCGGGGCCGAACACGGCATGGCGGGGATGGCCGGCATGGCCGGTCACGCCGAGGCCGCCGCGCATGGCGCCGAACATGGTGGCGCCGCGGTTGGTATGCCGCAACTGGACCCCAGCACCTTTGGCAACCAGATCTTCTGGCTGCTGGTGTCGCTGGCCGCGATCTACTGGATCCTGTCGCGCATCGCCATCCCGCGCATCGCGGCGATCCTGGCGGACCGGCAAGGCACCATCACCGGCGATCTGATGGCCGCCGAAGAGTTCAAGCTGAAGGCCAAAGAGGCCGAGGCCGCCTATGACAAGGCCCTGGCCGATGCCCGTGCCGAAGCCGGCAAGATCGTCGCCGCCAACCGCGCCGAGATCCAGAAGGATCTGGATGCGGCCATCGCGCGCGCCGATGCCGAAATCGCCGCACGTGCGGCGGAATCCGAGGCCCGCATCAGCGAGGTCCGCGCCGGCGCCGTCGAGGCCGCGGGCGAGGTTGCCCGCGATGTCACCGCCGAACTGGTGGCGGCTTTGGGTGGCAAGGCTGACGCCAAATCGGTGGCCGATGCGGTTGCCGCGCGACTGAAAGGGTGATGCGATGAAAAAGCTTTCCATCCTGCTGTCGCTGATCGCCAGCCCGGCTATGGCGGCCAGTGGCCCGTTCTTCAGCCTGCGCAACACCGATTTCGTGGTGCTGATCGCCTTCCTGCTGTTTGTCGGGATCCTGCTGTATTACAAGGTTCCGGCGATGCTGGGCGGGCTTCTGGACAAGCGCGCCCAGGGCATTCGCGGCGATCTTGAGGAAGCCCGCCGCCTGCGCGAGGAAGCCCAGGAAATCTATGCCGGTTACGAACGCAAGGCGCGTGAGGTTCACGAACAGGCCGATGCGATCGTTGCCGCCGCCAAGCGCGATGCGACCGCCGCCGCCGAACAGGCCAAGGCCGATCTGAAGGACTCGATCGCCCGCCGCCTGAAGGCCGCGGAGGATCAGATCGCCTCTGCCGAAGCCGGTGCGGTGCGCGAAGTGCGCGACCGGGCGGTGCAGGTGGCCGTGGCCTCGGCCCGGCAGATCCTGGCGGCGCAGATGGGCAAGGCCGACCGTTCGGCCGGCATCGACGCCGCGATCCGCGAAGTCGATCAGCGTCTGAACTGATCGCCTGAACCAACGAAAAAGGCCGGGTCGCAGCGATGCGGCCCGGCCTTTTCATGTTGCGGGGGCGGGGCTGTCGGCCCCGCCGATGCGCCTTAGCGGGTCGGCGTCACGATGATTTCCACGCGACGGTTCTGGGCGCGGCCCTGGGCGTTCAGGTTCGAGGCCACCGGCTGATCCTCACCCCGGCCCACCGCGCTGATCCGGTTCGGGTTCACGCCATTGCCGGTCAGCACATTCGCGACGGCGCGGGCGCGCTGTTCGGACAGCTGCTGGTTATAGGCGGCGGCCCCGGTGTTGTCGGTATGGCCGACGACCGAGATGGTCGAGTTCGGATAGCGGTTCAGCGTCGCCGCGACATTGGCCAGGCTGACTTGCAGGTCGGGACGGACATTCGCGCTGTCGACGGCAAAGGTCACGTCCTGCGGCATGGTCATCACGACCGACTTGCCGTTGTTGACCACGGTCACGTTGGGGTTGTTCACGGCGGTCTGCAGCGCCGCCGCCTGCTGATCCAGCTGCGAGCCGACAACGCCGCCGACCGCGCCACCGATCAGCGCACCGGCCAGGGCCTTGTCCAACTTGTTGTCCTTCTGCATCGCGCCGGCGGCGGCACCGATGACCGCGCCGGTGACGGCGCCTTGCTGGGCGCGGGTATATTCGCCCTGCGTGCCCATCGGCTGACAGGCGGCAAGGGCCAGGACGGCCGTGCTGGCCAGGCCAAAGTTGCGGATCATGCTCATGTTCATCGTCCTTTACGCATTGCGCGGTTCGCGCCCTAACGCCGCCAGCCTAGCGCAAGTTCCCGCCCCGCGCACGGAAATGACACGGCCCATGCGCCGCCTTTGCGTCAAATCTGGTTGAAAATCGGGGTGAGCCGTGCCGCGAACGCCCTTGCGCGGGGGCGGGGCTGCGGGCATATCGGCGCCATGCTGAAGCCCTTGCCCTATGCCGCGCAGCAGGCGATCTTTGCCCGCCTGGCCGCAGACAACCCCGAACCGCAGGGGGAGCTGGACCACACCAATGCCTTCACCCTGCTGGTGGCGGTGGCCTTGTCGGCACAGGCCACCGACAAGGGCGTGAACCGCGCCACCCGCGATCTGTTCGCCATCGCCGACACGCCCGAAAAGATGCTGGCCCTGGGGGTCGAGGGCGTGACCGAGCATATCAGGACGATCGGCCTTTACCGGCAGAAGGCAAAGAACGTGATCCGGCTGTCGCAGATCCTGGTCGATGATTTCGGCGGCCAGGTGCCATCCTCGCGCGCGGCGCTGATGACGCTGCCGGGGGTGGGCCGCAAGACCGCCAATGTCGTGCTGTCGATCTGGTTTCACCACCCGGCGCAGGCCGTCGACACCCATATCTTTCGCGTCGCCAACCGCACCGGCATTGCGCCGGGCCGCGATGTCGATGCCGTCGAACGCGCGATCGAGGATCACGTCCCCGTCCCGTTCCAGACCCATGCCCATCACTGGCTGATCCTGCACGGTCGCTATATCTGCACCGCGCGCAAACCCCGTTGCGGCATCTGTCCGATCCGCGACCTTTGCCTGTTCCCGGAGAAAACCGAATGAAACGCTATCAGGTTGTTGGCATCGGCAATGCCATAGTCGATGTGCTGTCGAATTGCGACGATGACTTTCTGGCCCGGATGGGCATCGAAAAGGGGATCATGCAACTGATCGACCGCGACCGGGGTGAGGCGCTTTATGCCGCCATGGCCGACCGGACCGAGGCGCCGGGCGGATCGGTCGCCAATACGCTGGCGGGGCTGGGCAATCTGGGCCTGACCACCGGCTTCATCGGGCGGGTCAATGATGATCCGCTGGGCCGTTTCTACAAGGCCGCGATGGAGGCCGAGGGCACCGATTTCGTCAATCCGCCGGTCGCCGGGGGGGATCTGCCGACCTCGCGCAGCATGATCTTTGTCACGCCGGATGGGGAACGCTCGATGAATACCTATCTCGGGATCTCGGGCGATGTCTCGACCGAGGATGTGCCGCTGTCGGTTGCCGAGGCCACCGATTACCTGTTCCTTGAAGGCTATCTGTTCGACAAGGACAAGGGCAAGGCCGCCTTCCTGAAGGCCGCCGAGGCTTGCCACCGGGGCGGCGGCAAGGCCGGGATCGCGCTGTCCGACCCGTTCTGCGTGAACCGCCACCGCGACGATTTCCGTCGCCTGCTGCGCGACCAGATGGATTACGTCATCGGCAATTCCCATGAATGGGAGGCGCTTTATCAGACCGATCTGGATGCCGCCCTGGCACAGGCCGCGACCGAATGCCCGCTGATCGTCTGCACCCGGTCGTCGCAGGATGTCGTCATCATCCGCGACGGCGTGACGGTGACGGTGCCGGTCCATGCCGTGCCGGTGGTCGATGCGACCGGGGCGGGCGACCAGTTCGCCGCGGGCTTCATCCATGGCCTTGCCACCGGCCGCCCGATGGAAGTGGCGGGCAAGATGGGCGTGATCTGCGCGACCGAGGTGATCGGCCATCTGGGCGCCCGCCCGGAAACCGACCTGCTGGCGGCCTTCCGCGACCACGGGCTGATGTGACCAGACAAGCAAAAGGCCGGGGCTTGCCCCGGCCTTTGTGTCTTGCGGTTACGCCGACAGCTTGGCGTGAACCTCGTCCAGGTCGACTTCGGATTTCGGCAGCTTGTTGTCGGGATCGTCGAAGTCGTATTTGAACAGTTGGAAATCCTTGCGGTAGATTTCCCAGATCAGATGCCGCGACAGGTCGTCGAAATAATCGCTGACCTTGTGCAGCCGCTTCGGCCCGTGGCCTTCGGATTCGTTGAACTTCGGCACCGCATTCACATCGACGGCGACCGGCGTGGTCACGTCATCCAGCACCGCCTGCATCCCCTCGTTGAACTTTTCGGTAAAGAAGATGCGGTTGTAGCGCCCGCCATTGGCGATGAAGGTGCCGATATGGCCCGACATGGCCGACCAGTGGATATCCGGCTCCATCGGGCGGCGCCAGCGGATCGTGTCGCGCGCGAACAGCAGGAAGCGGCGGAAACTGGCGATCTGGTCAAAGTCGAAGTTATCCTCGGGCGAGCCAACCTTGATGCCGTATTTCTGCGCCAGTTGCGGCACCAGATTGCCGCGATAGCGTTTGCCGTTGCGCTGGATGCCCGCAATCTTGTCAAAGAACGACGACAGGATCCGCGCATAGGGGTTGCGCACGCAGGTAAAGGCATAGACCTGTCGCCCGCGCACCGCGTTTTCGATGGGCGCGTGGCTGGCCTCGATCGCCCATTTGTGGATGCCCGCCGTCGCATCATGGATGTCGCCGTCGAAATAGCGGCCATGATCGGAATAGAACATGATCTGCCCGATGGTCGAGCAGGCGCATTTGGGCACCACGCGATAGACCATGCTTTGACTTTCGGTCATCCATGTTCCGGGGAAACCCATTCTGCCCTCATGCGCTTTGGTGGACCACGCCCTTGTCGGGACGTGGAAAATTGCTAGACAGAGACCAAATCCCGGCGCGCTTTGCAATCGGCTTATGCGGGTCATGTCGGACTTTTGCCGCCCGGTCGCGGCGCGATACAACCCTGGGGCGTCATGGCGCGCATTGCCTTTATCCTGTTGACACACAAAGACCCCGAGGGCGTGATCGCGCAGGCCGAGCGGCTGACCGCGACCGGCGACTATGTGTCGATCCATTTCGATGGCCGCGCCAAGCCCGCCGATTACCAGAAGCTGCGCGATGCGCTGCACGGCAATCCCGGCGTGGTCTTTGCCCCGCGCCGGCACAAATGCGGCTGGGGCGAATGGAGTCTGGTCGCAGCCACCTTGGAGGCTTTGCGCGCCGCCGAGGCCGCCTTTCCCCGCGCCACGCATTTCTACATGCTGTCGGGCGACTGCATGCCGATCAAGTCGGCCGCCTATGCCCATGCCTTTCTGGATTGCCACGATGTCGACTACATCGAAAGTTTCGACTTTTTCGGGTCGGACTGGATCAAGACCGGCATCAAGGAGGAACGGCTGATCTATCGCCACTGGTTCAACGAACGCAACAGCAAGGGGCTGTTCTATGCCAGCATGAACCTGCAAAGGCGGCTGGGTCTGGCGCGCAAGGTGCCGGCCGATCTGGACATCATGATTGGCAGCCAGTGGTGGTGCCTGCGCCGCCCGACCGTCGAAAAGGTGCTGGGCTTTTGCGCGGCGCGGCCCGATGTGCTGCGGTTCTTCTCGACCACCTGGATTCCCGACGAGACGTTTTTTCAGACCATCGTCCGCCACCTGATCCCGGCGAAAGAGCTGCGCACCCGCACGCTGACCTTCCTGCTGTTCACCGACTACGGAATGCCCGCCAACTTTTACAACGACCATTATCAGATGCTGCTGGCGCAGGATTACCTGTTTGCCCGCAAGATCAGCCCCGACGCGCGGCAGATGAAGGCGCAGATGGCCGATCTGTGGCTGGAGGATCGCGCCGATTTCACCATCTCGGGCGAGGGGCCGGGTCTGTTCCGCTTTCTGACGCAGCGCGGCCGCATCGGTCGCCGCTTCGCCCCCCGCTTCTGGGAGGACGCGGCCAGCGTCGGGCGCGACCGCACGCTGAATGTGGTGGTCTGCAAGAAATGGCATGTCGCCAAGCGCCTGGCGCGCAAGACGCATGAGGTGACGGGCATTCCGATGCTGGAGTACCTGTTCAACGAAGCGAACGCGGGCCTGCCCGATCTGGGCGGGGTGGAACGCTCTGTCGGCAAGCGCACGCGCCACCGCCGCGCGCTGATGCGGCTCTTGTTTGATCATTACGGCACCGGTCGGCTGGGGCTATGCGTCGATCCCTCCGACATGGACCTGTTGCGCGACTTTGCCGGGGACCGGGCCGAGACGCGCATCCTGCTGATCGACGTCGATTTCTCTGACGATTACCTGCGCGGGCATCTGAAGCGCGTGGGGCTGGCCGCCGACACCACGCCGCCCGATGTGATCGACCGTCTGCTACCTACGCTGCGCAACGATCTGCGGTTTGAAACCGAACGGCTGTCGGATGCCGGTTTCGCGCAATTCGCCCGCATCCGCCCCGGTCTCGCCCCCGAGGTCAACGCCCATGCCATTGCCGATTTCCTGGAAATCGGTCATGCCGAGGCAGAGGCCATCGCCCGCACCCCCCATCTGTTCGACGATTAGGAAAGGCCCGCCATGACCGATCAACCGTCTGACCGCTACGACGACACCAACATCTTTGCCCGCATCCTGCGCGGCGAGATTCCGAACAAGACCGTGCTGGACAGCGATCACACGCTGGTCTTTCACGACATCAATCCCGCCGCGCCGCATCATCTGCTGGTGATCCCCAAGGGGCGCTATGTCGATTACGCCGATTTCGCGGCCCATGCCTCGGGTGCGGAAATCGTCGATTTCCACCGCGCGGTGGCGGCGGTGACCGAACGGCTGGGCATCCAGCCGGGGCAGGGCGGCGCTGGCTTCCGCGCCATCACCAATGCGGGGTCCGATGGTGTGCAAGAGGTGCCGCATTTCCACCTGCATATCCTGGCCGGCCGCCCCCTGGGCCGGATGCTGGGGCGGCCGTCCGAATAAGGGCGGGCGTTACGCGGTCTCGGGGTCCAGCGTGACCGACCACAATTCCTGATCGGCGCGGTCCATCAGCCGCACCTTCATCTGGCCCGTCGCGCCGATCACATCGACCAGCCCGAAGAACTGCATCCCCGCCGAAGGCGGCAGGTTCGCCTGCCCCTCGGGCGGGGCCTTGATGAAGCGGACCTCGGGGCCGAAGGTCTGGTCCAGATCGTTCGGCCCGAAGGTGCCGGCGTGAAGCGGGCCCGAGACGAACTCCCAGAAGGGCGCGAAATCCTGAAAGGCGGCGCGGTCGGGGCTATAGTGATGGGCGGCGGTGTAATGCACATCGGCGGTCAGCCAGACGGTGTTCCTGATCCCCTGATCGCGGATGAATCGCAACAGGTCAGCGATTTCCAGCTCGCGCCCCAGGGGGATGCCATGATCGCCATTGGCGATCGCCTCGACGCCGCTGCGGTCCTTGAAATTGTCCCAGATGATCAGGCCGATCGGCATGTCGCAGGCGATCACCTTCCATGTCGCGGCCGAGGCCGCCAGTTCCCGTTTCAGCCAGGCCATCTGCTCGGCCCCCAGCAGGCGCGCGCTGTCGACCAGTTCGGTTTCCATCCCCGGCCCGTTGGCGGCGCGATAGCTGCGCAGATCCAGGAAGAAGATGTCCAGCAGCGGGCTATAGGCGATCTTGCGATAGATGCGGCCCGGCTCGGCGGGGGTGTGGCGGATCGGGGTCATCTCGTGAAAGGCGCGCCCGGCGCGGGCGACCAGCAGCGGCACGGATTTTTCGGTGTAACGGTCATCGGCGGACAGATCCTTGCCGGGCGACCAGTTGTTCACGACCTCATGATCGTCCCACTGAAAGAACGTCGGGCAGACCGCGTTCAGCGCGCGCAGATGATCGTCCAGCAGGTTGTATTTGAAATTGCCGCGATATTCGTCCAGCGTCTCGGCGACCTTGCGCTTGGCATCGGTCAGCACGGTATTCTTCCACAGGCTGCCATCCGGCAGTTCGACCTGTTCCGTCATCGGCCCGTCGGCATAGATCGTGTCGCCCGAATGGATGAAGAAATCGGGCTGGTGGCGGGCCATCGTCGCATAGGTCGCCATGCCCTGATCGTCGATCCCCCAGCCCTGACCGGCGGTGTCGCCCGACCAGACAAAGCGGATGTCGCGCCGGGTGGTGGGGGCGGTGCGGAAGCGGCCGGTGATCGGCTGGCCGGTCATGTTGACATCGGACAGATCGGCGGGCGTCAGACGGTAGAAGATGTCCTGATCGGCGGGCAGATCGGTCAGCAGCGTCTTGGCGGCGAAGTCGCTGTCGGGCAGGGCGGTCAGCGGCGGCAGGCGGCGGGCATTGGCAAAGCTCTCGGTCGTGGCGATCTCGATGCCGATGCGGGCGGGGCGGTCGGTGCGGGTCCAGATCATGCCGCTGGCCGCATCGACATCGCCCGATTGAACGCCATGGGTAAAGACCGGCGCGCTGCCGGCGCGCAGGATGGCGGGCATGGCCAGCAAGGCGGCGCTGCCAAGTGCCCCGCGCAGGGTGGCGCGGCGGGTGATCGAAACGGGGCGGATCAGGCGGGTCATCGGTGCGGTCCTGGCTGCTGGGGCCGCGCATCAGGCGGCAGACAGGCCAAGGCTGCCCGGCGGCCATGACAGCCGCTTGGCGAAGGTGTGAAGCCTGGGTAAAAATGTGGCCCGCTCAGTCGCGGGTGATGGCGACGAAGACGTCCTCAAGCCCCGGTTGTTCGGTGGCGACGTCGCGGATATGGATGCCGGCGGCGCGCAGCGCATCCAGGATCGCCTCGGCGCGCGTCGCGTTGCGGCGATAGCCGAAGGCCAGCCGTCCATCGGCGCGCCGCTCCATCGTAACGCCGGGCGGCAGCGTCAGATCCTGCGTCACCGGGCTTTCCGGTTCGACCAGCAGCGTCTTGCTATCCATTCGCCCCAAAAGCGCGGCGGTCGTGTCATGCGCGACAAGCTGGCCATGGTTGATGATGGCGATCTGGTCGCACATCTGTTCGGCCTCTTCCAGATAATGCGTGGTCAGGATGATGGTCATGCCCTGATCGTTCAGATGCCGGACATTTTCCCACAGCATCGCGCGCAGTTCGATGTCGACGCCCGCGGTCGGTTCATCCAGCACCAGGATCTGCGGGCGGTGGACAAGCGCCTTGGCCAACAACAGCCGCCGCTTCATGCCGCCCGACAGGCTGCGGGCATAGGCATTCGCCTGCGCCCCGAGGCCCACCAGCGACAGGATCTGATCGGTCCAGCGGTCGGCGGCGGGCACGCCGTAAAGCCCGGCCTGCATCTCCAGCGCGTCGCGGGGCGTGAAGAACGGGTCGATGTTCAGTTCCTGCGGCATGACGCCGATAGCGGCGCGCGACTGGCGCGGGTTCACGTCCTGATCGAAGCCCCAGATCGTGACCTGGCCCGAGGTCTTGCGCACCAGCCCCGCCAGAATGTTGATGATCGTCGATTTGCCCGCGCCATTCGGCCCCAGAAGACCGAAGATCGACCCGGTGGGGATCGTCAGGTCGATGCCGTGCAGCGCGACCTTTTCCGGCGCCCGGCCGCTGGCGGCATAGGTCTTGCGCAGTTGCGACAGGCGGATGGCTGTGTCGGTCATCGCGGTGATCCCCCATTGCCCACGGATTTCAGGGCGTTATGATGCGGGCCTGTTTAAGCGCGGATCAGCCCGCGCGACAAGTGATGCCGGAGCCAGCCATGACCAAAGCCTCTGCCCCCCTGACCGCGCCCAAGGTCGTGACCGTGACCGCCTGGAAAGTGGCCTGCGACGGCGCCGGGCCGGGCCTTGGGCATCCGCGCGTCTGGCTGGCGATCCCCCATGACAGCGGCGCGGTGGAATGCGGCTATTGCGGCACGACCTATCAGATCGACCGCGCCCACGCCCACGACGATCACTGACATCAAGGCGGGGCAGGGGGCGCTGCCCCCTCTGGGCCTGCGGCCCATTCACCCCCGGCGTATTTTGGCAAGAAAGAACGGCTGTCGGCTGAGCAGCAGCGGCGCCTGTCCGCAGGGCAGGTTCGGGCGGCCCTGCGGGTCGGTGCGCTTCAGCAGGTCAGGGATGTTGTTGCCCGACCAGGTTTTGATGGCCTGGCCGGTGTCTGTCTGGCCATGGCCGAGCGCGGTGCCGGTATAGCTGTCCTGATACAGGAACATGACCGTCATCCGGGTGCCGTCGGCGCAATCGGCCTCGGCCGTGCCATAAAGCCCGGTCTGTTGGTCGAAGCTGCCGGTGCAGGTGATGCCGTCGCTGGTGGTGGCCGTCAGCGTGCCATGGCCGCGCCCGATGGCGGTGCCGTCGAACCAGCGGCCCTGATCGCCGATGCAGCCCAGAAAGCGCACGCAATTGTCCGCGCCATCGGTTGTGGCGCAGCCGCCAGCCATCGCGGCGCTTGCGAAGGTCAGGGCAAAGGCTGGAAGCAGCGCGCGGAACATGGCATCACCTGTGGCAGGATGACGAAAGGATGCCAAGCATGACCGCCCCTGACCAGCCCGTGTTCGACCGTGGCACGCATCTGCATCTGATCGACGGATCGGCCTATATCTTTCGCGCCTATCACGCGCTGCCGCCGTTGACGCGGGCCTCGGACGGGCTGCCGGTGGGGGCGGTGTCGGGCTTTTGCAACATGATCGCGCGCTATGTCGAAGGGGCCAGCGGGGCAGACGTGCCGACCCATGCGGCGGTGATCTTTGACCATTCCAGCCACACGTTCCGCAACGATCTTTACACCAGTTACAAGGCCAACCGCCCCGAGCCTCCCGAGGATCTGCGCCCGCAATTCCCGCTGGTGCGCGAGGCGACGCGGGCCTTTAACCTGGCCTGTCTTGAGCAGGAGGGGGTCGAGGCCGATGACATCATCGCCACCCTGGCGCGGCAGGTGCGCGAAGCGGGCGGGCGGGTGACGATCATCAGTTCCGACAAGGATCTGATGCAGCTTGTCGGCGGCGGGGTCGAGATGCTGGACCCGATGAAGGCCAAGCGCATCGGCGTCGAGGAGGTCGAGGAAAAGTTCGGCGTCGGTCCCGACCGGGTGGTCGATGTGCAGGCCCTTGCCGGGGATTCGGTCGACAACGTGCCCGGCGCGCCCGGCATCGGGATCAAGACCGCCGCGCTGCTGATCCAGGAGTTCGGTGATCTGGACAGCCTGCTGGCACGCGCAAGCGAGATCAGCCAGCCCAAGCGCCGCCAGACTCTGATCGATCATGCCGACCAGATCCGGCTGTCGCGCGATCTGGTGCGGCTGAAGGATGACGTCGCCATGGAGGTGACCCCGGCCGAGCTGGAGGTGCGCGCCCCCGATCCCGACACCGTGCTGGACTTTCTGGCGCGGATGGAGTTTCGCACCCTGACCAACCGGCTGGCCGCGCGGCTGGGAACCGCCGCGCCGCCCGTGTCCGAGGCCGCGCCCGCTGCCGAAGCTGCGCGCCCGGCGCTGCCCGCCATCGATACATCCGCCTATCGCGCGATCCGTGACGGCGATGATCTGCGCGACTGGCTGGCGGTTGCGGTTCAGCGCGGCGTGCTGGCGGTCGATACCGAGACCACAAGCCTGGATGAGATGCGCGCCGATCTGGTCGGCATCAGCCTGTGCCGCGCACCCGGCGAGGCGGTCTATATCCCCTTGGGCCACCGCGAGGGCGGGGGCGATCTGTTCTCATCCGACACGCTGGCCGATGGGCAGATGCCGATGGATCAGGCGCTGGCGATCCTGCGCCCGGTGCTTGAGGACGCGGCGATCCTGAAGATCGGCCAGAACATGAAATACGACATGAAGATCCTGGCCCGCCACGGGATCCGCCTTGCCCCGATCGATGACACGATGCTGATGTCCTACGCGCTGAACGCGGGGCGGCATGGGCATGGGATGGACCAGTTGGCGGAAAGCTATCTGGATCACAAATGCATTCCGATTAAGGACTTGCTGGGGTCCGGCAAGGCGCAGATCACGTTCGACCGGGTGCCTGTCGACCGCGCCGTGCCCTATGCCGCCGAGGATGCCGATGTGACCTTCCGGCTGTGGCTGGCCTTCCGCGACGAGCTGTCCCGCGCCGGTGTTGCCACTGTCTATCAGACGCTGGAACGCCCGCTGGTGCCGGTTCTGGCCGATATGGAGATGACCGGCATCCGCCTGGACCCCGCGCATCTGTCGCGCATGTCGGGCGTGTTCGCGCAGCAGATGGCCGGGCTTGAGGCCGAGATCGAGGGCCTGGCCGGCCAGCCCTTCAACGTCGCCAGCCCCAAGCAACTGGGCGAGATCCTGTTTGACAAGATGGGCCTGCCCGGCGGCGAAAAGGGCAAGACCGGGGCGTATTCGACCAGTGCCGATGTGCTGGAGGATCTGGCCGCCGAGGGCCACGACCTGCCCGCCCGCGTGCTGGACTGGCGCCAGATCGCCAAGCTGAAATCGACCTATACCGATGCGCTGCAAACCCATGTGAACCCTGATACGGGCCGCGTCCATACCAGCTATTCCATCGCCGGTGCGCAGACCGGGCGGCTGGCCTCGACCGATCCGAACCTGCAAAACATCCCTGTGCGCAGCGAGGAAGGCCGCCGCATCCGCGAGGCCTTCATCGCCGGTCCGGGGCGGCGCATCGTCAGTCTGGATTACAGCCAGATCGAATTGCGCATCCTGGCCCATGTCGCCGACATCCCGGCGCTGAAACAGGCCTTCCGCGACGGCATCGACATTCACGCGATGACCGCCAGCCAGATGTTCGGCGTCCCGGTTGAGGGGATGCCCGCCGTCATCCGCCGCCGCGCCAAGGCGATCAACTTTGGAGTCATCTACGGCATTTCGGGCTTTGGCCTGGCGCGCAACCTGCGCATCCCGCGCGCCGAGGCGCAGGCCTTCATCGACACCTATTTCGAGCGTTTCCCCGAAATCCGCCGCTATATGGACGACACCGTGGCCTTTGCGCGCGAACATGGCTTTGTGCAGACGATCTTCGGGCGACGCATCCACACGCCCGGCATCCGCGACAAGGGGCCGGGTGCGGGCAATGCCCGGCGCGCCGCGATCAACGCCCCGATCCAGGGCGCGGCAGCCGACATCATCCGTCGCGCGATGATCCGCATTCCGGCCGCGATTGCCGACCTGCCCGCGCAGATGCTGCTGCAAGTCCATGACGAACTGGTGTTCGAGGTCGATGAAGGCGCGGTCGATGCCCTGATCGCCGCCGCCGGCCGCGTGATGGAGGGTGCCGCCGCGCCCGCCGTGCATCTGTCGGTTCCGCTGGAGGTGGAGGCCGGATCGGGCGCCAACTGGGCCGAGGCACATTGACGCGCTTCCCCGGCCTGCCGCGCTAGTTTAGGCTGGGCTGAAATTGGCGGGCATGGCCCGATGGAGTAGCGGACATGTCGCAGCATCAACATCAGGATCATGACCACGGCGCGCATGACCATGGCGCGCATGGCCACAGCCATGCCGGCCACAGTCATGCGGTGCCCGACAGCGACCGGCTGATCCTGCTGGCGGTCGTCATCAACCTTGCGCTGACCGTGGCGCAGGTGCTGGGCGGCTGGATCGCCGATTCCATGGCGCTGATCGCCGATGGCGTCCACAACCTGTCCGACGCGATGGCGCTGGTGCTGGCCTTCGGAGCCCGCCGCCTGTCGCGCCGCGCGGCGAGTGCCGCGATGAGCTTTGGCTGGCGCCGGGCCGAGACCCTGGCCGCGCTGGTCAACTATCTGACGCTGATTGGCATTTCTGTCTGGCTGATCATCGAGGCCGCCGGGCGCCTGACCGCGCCCCCCGAAGTCGCGGGCGGCATGGTGATGGCGCTGGCGGGCCTCGCGCTGGTGATCGACATCGCCACCGCCGCGCTGATCTTCGGCCAGGCGCGCGACAGCCAGAACATCCGCGCGGCGTTTCTGCACAATCTGGCGGATGCCGGGGCCTCGGTCGCCGTGCTGATCGGCGGCGCGGTGATCTGGGCCTGGGGCTGGCATCTGGCGGATCCGCTGCTGACGATGCTGATCTCGGTCGTCATTCTGGCCCATGTCGCGGGTGATCTGCCGGGCGTCTGGCGCATCCTGATGCTGGCCGCGCCGCCGGGCCTTGACGCCGCCCGCGTCAGCGCCGCCATCGCCGCCGTGCCGGGCGTGATCGGCAGCCACCACCTGCATCTGTGGATGATCGACGAAAAGACCGCCGCCGTGCAGGCTCATGTCGTGATCGCCCCCGGCACCGACCCCGCGCCCATCCTGCGCCAGATCAAGACCCGCCTGGCCCAGGATTTCGCCCTGCACCACGCCACGCTTGAGGTCGAGACCGAGGCGGGCGGCTGCGCCGATCCGCAAGGCGGGTGTGTCAGCGCCTGACCGGGGTGCGGGGGCAGCCCGCGCCGGGTCAGCCTGCAAGGACGGCTTGGCCCACCGGGGTTTGGATCGCCGCAAGGCGGCTGATCTCGGTAGCTGAAGCAAGCTCAGCCGCTCGCCTGAGGCGCGCCGCCCTGCAAGGTGGCGCCAGATCGCCCCCTTGCGGAACTGGTGGGGCATGTGCCTGTCCAGGCGGCGCGGTCTGGGGCCGATCCGCACGGCCAGGGTTTCGGCGGTCCGGCGTAAGCACTGGCTCAGCGCGTCAGGCGGCGCAGATACCATGTGGTTATCGTGCGCGCCGGCGGCCTCGGCCAAGCCCGACCCCAAGCGCCAGCCGACAGGCCGACGGGCCGCGACTGCATCCCGGACCGGACAAGGGCAGGCTGCAACCGGCTTTGCATGGGCCTTGCCTTGTGCCCCGCCGCCCGCGCGTGACGATGGGCGCGACGGTCGGGGGCAGTCCGACGCCCGTGAACATCGCCGCCCTCGCGCCGCTTGCGCCGCCGCCCATGTGCGTGACGGTGGGGGGCCGTCCGATGCCCCTGAACGTCGCCGCCGTGGCGCCACCGTCGCGCCGCCTGCGCTGCCGTCGCGCGCCCATGGGCGTGGCGAACGGGGGAAGTCCGACGATCCTGAAAGTCGCCGCCCTCGCGCCGTCTGCGCCGCGACCACTCGCCTGCCGCCAGGCCGTGTAACGTCAGACTGACCGAGGATGGCGCATCACGCCCCGCGTTGGCAAGGCGGCGCCGGACGTGACGTCGCCTGCGCCGACCTGACGCACCCTTGGCCAGCGTAGCCCCGGGCAAGGCGCGTCATGCAGCGCCGGGGCGGGTTCCAGCCGCGGCGCGAGCCCGGCGACACCGCCCTGGCGCGACCTGGCCGGATCGGATGCCGCGGGGCCTGGTCGGCCCTGCCCACTCTTGGGCAGAACGCTGTGCCCCAACAACGACCGTAAGCCCCGCCCGCGCCTGTCAACCCGATGGGGGCGCACGCAGCGCCCGCCTGCGGTGGCACCGGCTTCATCTGGCGCGACCTCTGCCCGATGATAACGGCCTCGGTTGCGCGGAGCGTCGGCGGCACGGTCCTTTGACCAAGATGGCCCCACCGGAGGGCCGCCACGCCGGGCGACAGTCTTCCGCCTGGAGCCTGCCAACCGCGCTGTGCTGTCGCCGGATCGGCTCAGGCTGACGGGGAGGGTGGGCCATTCATGCCATCCCATGCCCCTGCGTCCTGGCCGATGCCGTGCCCGCCCGCGGTGGCACCGGCTTCATCTGGCGCGACGTCTGCCTGATGATAACGGCCTCGGTTGCGCGGAGCGTCGGCGGCACGGTCCTTTGAAAAGCGGCAGCCGCCACCGGAGGGCCGCCACGCCGGGCGACACTCTTCTGCTTGGGCCTTGCCAACCGCGTTGTGCAGTCGCCGGATCGGCTCGGGCGGACGGGGAAGGTGGGCCATTGATGCCATCCCATGCGCCTGCGTCCCGGGCGGATGCCGCGCCCGCCCAAAGGCCGAGGTCTTCAACGGCCCCCGGTTCGCGGGGCCGAACGACAGGCAGGACCGCCCATGCTGCCGCCTGAGCGCCCGAGACTGCGCGGTGCTGCTGGCGCCTGCCGCGTTTTTACCCTTCGACATGCCCTCGATGGGCGGCAGCGGATGGCCGGGGTGCTTTGGCCATAGCCGTCGGATCCCATGCCCCGCAGCGGACGGCCACAGCTACCCTAGACCCCGCAGCGCCTGTTCGATCCAGCCAAGGCCGTCGCCGGTCACCGTGCGCGGGTTGTATTCGGCGGAAATCCAGCCCGCATAGCCGCTATCGCGGATGGCGCGCAGCAGGGTGGGGTAGTCGATGTCGGACGGGATCGGCTCGAACCGGCCCGGCGTTCCGGCGATCTGGATATGCACCGCGCGGTGGCCATGCGCGGCCCAGACGGCAAGCGCGTCGCCGGTCAGCATCTGCGCGTGATAGGCGTCGAATTGCAGGCCCAGATTGGGGGCGCCAACCTCATCCAGGATGGCGGCGGCCTGATCGAAATCGTTCAAGAAATAGCCCGGCATGTCATGGCCGTTCAGCGGCTCGATCGTCAGGCTGCGGCGGGGCGCGCGGGCGGCGGCCCATTGCAGATTGGCGACATAGGTGGCGCGCGCGACCGAACCCGTCGCCTTGCCCGCCATGATGTGAATGTGGCGCGCCTTCAGCACATCGGCAAAACGGCAGGCGCGGTCGAAATCGTGGCGAAACCGCGCCTCGGCCCCCGGCACGGCGGCAAAGCCACGCTCACCCCCCGTCCAGTTCGGGGGCGGGCAGTTCAGCAGCACGAACTCCAGCCCGGCCATCACCGTGGCCTTGCGCATATCCTGTGCCGAATCCTCATAGGGAAACAGCATCTCGACCCCGGTGAAACCGGCGGCTGCGGCGGCGGCAAAGCGTTCGGTGACCGGAAGTTCGGTGAACAGAAGCGACAGGTTGGCGGCAAGCTTCACGATCAGGCCCCCGGCCCGATGTCGAAATCCGCCCCGCCCGAGGTGACCCACATCCGCCCGTCGCGGGGCAGGGCGATCTCGGCCAGGCGGTAGAAGGTCTTGCGGTCGATGCGCGCCCATAGCCCGCGGCGGATGTGGATATAGGGGCGCGGCGTGCCGGTTTCGGCATCCTCATCCACGCGGATGGCGTGATCTGGCCCGGCGATCACCCGGTCGCCGACATTGGTGACAAAGGCCAGCCCGTCCCCCTCGGCCGTCATGTCGACGGCGATGAAAGGCGCATCGGCCACCCGGATGCCGACCTTCTCGACCGGCGTGACCAGATAGAACCGCCCATCCTCGACCTTCAGGATGGATGCGAACAGGCGCACCAAAGCCTCACGCCCGATGGGGGTGCCCAGATAGAACCAACTGCCATCAGCCCGGATCTCGATATCCAGATCGCCGCAGAAGGGCGGGTTCCACAGATGCACGGGCGGCGGGCCTTTCGCGCCGGCCTGCGCGGCGGCGGCGGCCAGCCCATCGGCGGAGGGCGGGGTGTCGCGGGTCACGGTCATGTGTCGAATGTCACTTTGCGATTGGTCACGGGCGGCTGATCTGTCTTTATACCTGACAGTATAACGATGAAGGAAAGGTTGTCATGACCAGCCTTGATGCAGAAAATCCCGTGCAATCGGCGGCGGCGCTGTCGGATCGGCTGACCGATGCCCGCGCCCAGATCGCGCGGCGCTTCATCGGGCAGGAACAGGTGGTCGATCAGGCGCTGGCGGCGATCCTGTCGGGGGGCCATGCGCTGCTGGTCGGGCTGCCGGGCCTGGGCAAGACCATGCTGGTCGACACCCTGGCCCGCGTCATGGGCCTCGACAGCGCGCGCATCCAGTTCACCCCTGACCTGATGCCCGCCGACATCCTGGGGTCCGAGGTGCTGGAGACCGCCGCAGACGGCGCCCGCGCCTTTCGCTTTATCCCCGGCCCGATCTTCACCCAGCTTCTGATGGCGGATGAGATCAACCGCGCCAGCCCCCGCACCCAGTCCGCCCTGCTGCAAGCCATGCAGGAGCACGAGGTGACGGTGGCCGGCACCCATCACCCGCTGGGCCGGCCGTTTCACGTTCTGGCGACCCAGAACCCGCTGGATCAAGAGGGCACCTATCCGCTGCCCGAGGCGCAGCTTGACCGGTTTCTGGTGCAGATCGACGTGGGCTATCCCGACCGCGACACCGAACGCGCGATCCTGTTGGCCACGACCGGTGTGGCGCAGGATCAGCCGGTGGCAGTGTTCGACGGGCCGGGCCTGATCGCGGCGCAGGCTTTCGTGCGGCAGATGCCGGTCGGCGATCAGGTGCTGGGCGCGATCCTTGATCTGGTGCGGGCGGCGCGTCCGGGGCAGGCGGCGGCGCCCGACTGGCTGGCCGAGGCGCTCGCCTGGGGGCCGGGGCCGCGCGCCGCGCAGGCGCTGATGCTGACGGTGCGGGCGCGGGCCTTGCTGACCGGGCGGCTGGCGCCCGATCTGGGCGATGTCGCGGCGCTGGCCCCGGCGGTGCTGCGGCACCGGATGGCTTTGTCCTTTGCCGCGCGGGCGCGCGGGCAGGATCTGGACGGCATCATCGCGCGGCTGATGGCTGACCATCAGCTTGCCGCTGCATGACCACCTCTGCCGCCGATCTGCGCCGCGGGGCCGAGGCCGCCGCCGCTGGCCTGCCCGCGTTGGTGATGGCCGCGCGGCATCTGGCGGCCAGCGTTGCGCCCGGCCTGCATGGCCGCCGCCGCGCCGGTGCGGGCGAGGATTTCTGGCAATATCGCCCCGCCCAGCCCGGTGACAGCGCGCGCCAGATCGACTGGCGGCGCAGCGCGCGGGGCGATACCGCCTTCGTCCGCGACCGCGAGGCGCAGGCGGCGCAGACGCTGGCGATCTGGGTCGACCCGGCGGCGCGGATGGATTTCACCGCGGCGCCCGGACGCCCCACCAAGGCCGATCGCGCGCGCCTGCTGGCGCTGGCCGCCGCCGCGCTGGCGCTGCGCGGGGGGGAACGGGTGGCGCTGGCCGATCCCGGTGCGCGGGCCGGGCAGGGGCTGGCGCAACTGACGCCGCTGGCCGCCGGGTTGATCGACGTGCAGGCGGCCGCCCCGGCGCTGCCCACGCGCGGGCGCGCCCTGATCCTGTCGGACTTTCTGGGCGACCTCGCGCCCTTCGCCGCGATGCTGACCGATGCGGCGGATCGCGCGGTCTCGGGCGTGCTGGTGCAGGTGCTGGACCCGGCCGAGGCCAGCTTCCCCTTTGCCGGGCGCACGATCCTTCATGAGGGCGGTCTGGCCCATGACACCGCCCGCGCCGAGGGGTTGCGCGACCGCTATCTGGCGCGGCTGGCGGATCGGCGTGCCGAGCTGGCGGCGCTGGCGCAGGGCGCGGGTTGGCGGCTGGTCAGCCATGTCACCGACATGCCGCCCGCGCTGGCGCTGATGGCGCTGCATCAGGGGCTGGGGACGGCATGATGGCTTTGGGTTGGACCGCGCCCTGGCTGCTGGTCGGGCTGGCCGCGCTGCCGGTGATCTGGCTGATCCTGCGCGCCGTGCCGCCCGCGCCGGTCCGGCACCGGTTCCCGGCGGTGGCGCTGCTGATCGGCCTGGGCGATGAGGGCGTGCAGGCGGCGCGCACGCCGGTCTGGCTGCTGATGCTGCGGATCGCGGCGCTGGCGGCGCTGATCGTGGGGCTGGCCGGGCCGGTCCTGAACCCCGACACCGGCCCTGCGCGCCGCGCGCCGCTGCTGGTGGTCATCGACGGCGATTGGGCGCAGGCCGCGATCTGGGCGCGCGTCACGCAGCGGCTGGGCGATGCGTTGCGCGGCGCGGGGCGCGACGGGCGGCCGGTCGCGCTGCTGTCGCTGACCGCACCCGAGACCGCACCGGTGTTTCGCGATGCGGCCGCGCTGATGCCGGCGCTGGTGGGGCTGAAGCCGCAGCCCTGGCGGGCGCAGGCCGACCCGCTGCCCGCGCTTCCTGCGGGGGAGTTCGACACAATGTGGCTGGCCTCGGGGGTCGATTTCACGGGCCGCACGGCGCTGGCGCAGGCGCTGGCCGCGCGCGGCCGGGTCCAGCTTGACGCGCCCGCCCTGCCGCAGGCCGCGCTGTCCGATCTGCGCGTGGTCGATGGACAACTGACGCTGCGGATGCAGGCCACGGCGCCGCTGCCGCTGCGGCTTCAGGCGGTGGGGCCTGACCCGGCGGGTGTCACGCGGGTGCTGGCCGAATGGGATCAGCAGGCCGCGCCGATTGCGCGCGACGTGACGCTGGACCTGCCGATCGAGCTGCGCAACCGCGTGACCCGCGTGCAGATCGCGGGCCAGGCCAGTGCCGGGGCCGTGGTGCTGGGCGATGACCTGATCCGGCGGCGCAAGGTCGGCCTGGTCAGCACGGCCGCGACCGAGGCGCAGGCGCTGCTCTCGCCCGATCACTACCTTGAACAGGCGCTGCAACCCTCGGTCGATCTGACCCAAGGGGCGCTGCCCGATCTGATCGCCGCCGCCCCCGATGTGCTGATCCTGCCCGACATCGCCCATCCGCCGCAGGCCGAGGCGCTGGTGGACTGGGTGCGCGCGGGCGGGCTGTTGATCCGCTTTGCCGGGCCGAACCTGGCGCAGGCAGGCAGCACGGATGACCC
The DNA here is from genome assembly GCF_041927815.1 of Paracoccus zhouxuedongae. NCBI lineage: Bacteria > Pseudomonadati > Pseudomonadota > Alphaproteobacteria > Rhodobacterales > Paracoccaceae > Paracoccus > Paracoccus zhouxuedongae. The sequence goes on along the minus strand of NZ_JBHFHM010000006.1, from coordinate 3,834 downwards.
GCTGCTGCCGGTGCGGCTGCGGCCCGGTGACCGGTCGGTTGGCGGCGCGCTGTCCTGGGGCGCGCCGCGCCGCATCGCGCCCTTTGCGGCGGATGGTCCCTTTGCCGGGCTGGTGCCGCCCGATGAAACGCTGATCCGCGCGCAGGTGATGGCCGAGCCCGGCCCCGATCTGGCGGGCGCCGTGCTGGCCAGTCTCGAGGATGCCACCCCCCTCGTCACCCGCAAGCCGCTTGGTCAGGGCCAGGTGGTGCTGTTTCACGTCACCGCCAATGCCGATTGGTCGAACCTGCCGATCTCGGGGCTGTTCGTGCAGATGATCGACCGGCTGATTGCCGGGGCGGGGACGGGCCAGGCGGTCGACCGCGCCGCCATCGCGGCAAGCGCCTGGCAGGCCGAGACCTGGCTGGACGGCTTCGGCGCGGCCAGCCCCGCACCGCCCGAGGATCCGGTGGCGGGCGCGGCGTTGGCGCGGGCCACGGTCGGCCCCGACCTGCGCCCCGGCCTTTACCGTGCGGGCGACCGTCGGGTGGCGCTGAATGCGCAGGCACCGGATGCGGATTTCGCGCCCGCTGTCGATTGGCCGGGCGGTGTCGAGCGGGTCGATCAGGCGGCGGCCCCCTCGCGGCCCCTGGGCGGCTGGCTGATCGCGGCGGCGATTGCGGCGTTGGCGCTGGATGTCCTGGCCAGCCTTGCGGTGGCGGGGCGGCTGCGGCGCGTGGCGATCGTCGGGCTGGCGGTGATGCTGGTGCTGGTGGCCCAGCCCCCCGCCGCGCATGCCGATGAGACCGATACCCCCCCGGTCAGCGACACCACCCTGGCCGCCGCCGACCGCTTCCATCTGGCGCGGATCGCCAGCGGCGATGCTGCGGTCGATGACATGGCCGAACGCGGTCTGCGCGGCCTGACCGCCGTGCTGAACGCGCGCACCACGATTGATGCGGGCGGCGTGCTGACGGTCGATCCCGACACCGACGATCTGTCGGCCCTTAGCCTGATCTATTGGCCGGTGACGGCGGGGCAGGCCGCGCCCTCGGTCGCGGGCTATGCGGCGCTGAACCGCTATCTTGCCCACGGCGGCATGATCCTGTTCGACACCCGCGATGGCGATCTGGCGGGCCTGGGCGCCGCCACCCCCGAGGCCGAGGCCCTGCGCAACCTGGCCGCGCCGCTGGACATTCCGGCGTTGGAGGTGATCCCGCCCGACCACGTTCTGACCCGCAGCTTTTATCTGCTGCGCGATCTGCCGGGCCGCCATGCGGGGGTGCCGGTCTGGGTCGCCGCGCGCGCGCCCTTGGGCGATCCAGCGCAGGCGCCGGAGCGCAATGACGGCGTGACCCCGGTCGTGATCGGCGGTGGCGACTGGGCGGCGGCCTGGGCGATTGATGACACCGGCCTGCCGCTGGCCGCAGTCGGGCAGGGCTTCGCCGGCGAGGATCAGCGCGAGATGGCCTTTCGTTTTGGCGTCAATCTGGCGATGCATGTGCTGACCGGCAATTACAAGGCCGATCAGGTCCATGCCGCCGAGATCCTGGAAAGGCTGGGGCGATGATCGGCGCGCTGCCCGCCCGGCTGGATCAGGCGCTGGCCGAAGGGTTCGGGCCGGTGGCCTTTCAGCCGCTGGTGCCGGGCTGGCTGATCGCGGCGCTGGCCGGGGCCGCGGTGGCCGCGCTGCTGCTGGCGATCTGGCGCGGCGGGCTGGCGGCGGGGCTGCGGGCGCTGGCCCTGGCCGTGGCGCTGGTGGCGCTGGCCGGGCCGGTCTGGCGGCAAGAGGACCGGCAGTCGCTGGACGATATCCTGCTGCTGATCGAGGATCAGACCGCCAGCCAGTCGCTGTCGGACCGCGCTGCGCTAAGCCGCGCCGCCGTCGACCACATCGCCGCGCAGGCTGCCGCCATGCCAGGGCTGGTTCTGCACCGCATCACCCTGGGCGACGGTGCCGATGACGGCGGCACCCGGCTGGCCCATGCCCTGTCCGAGGCCGTCGCGGCCCAGCCCGCCGCGCGGCTGGCCGGGGTGATCGCGATCAGCGACGGGCAGCTGCATGACGAAGCCGACCTGCCGGACACGCTTCCCGCGCCGCTGCACCTGCTGCTGACCGGGCGCGAGGGGGACCGCGACCGCCGACTGGTGATCGAGGCCGCCCCCGCCTATGGGCTGGTCGGGCAGACCGCGCAGATCCGCCTGCGGGTTGAGGATCAGGGCGCGTTGCCCCCCGATCCCGGGCCGGGCGGCTGGGCCGAGGTCACGCTGTCGATCGACGGCGATGCGCCCACGACGCACCGCGTGCCGGTGGGGCAGGCGCTGGACCTGCCGCTGACCCTGGATCACGCCGGGCCGAACATCGTGCAACTGGCGGTCGGCCCCCTGGACGGTGAGCTGACCGAGGTCAACAACCGCGCCGTGATCCAGGTCAACGGCCTGCGCGACCGGTTGCGGGTGCTGCTCGTCTCGGGCCAGCCCCATGCGGGCGAACGCACCTGGCGCAACCTGCTGAAGTCCGATCCCGCGGTCGATCTGGTGCATTTCACCATCCTGCGCCCGCCCGAGAAATACGACGGCGTGCCCGATGACGAACTGGCGCTGATCGCCTTTCCGGTGGATGAGCTGTTCCGCGACAAGATCGAGGATTTCGACCTGATCGTGTTTGATCGCTATGTCGAACGCGGCCTGCTGCCGGTGGATTACTTCGACAATATCGCCCGGTTCGTCGATCAGGGCGGCGCGCTGCTGGTCGCGGCCGGGCCGGAATATGCCGGGGTGGAAAGCCCCTGGCAGACCAGCCTGCGCGCGCTGTTGCCGGGCCAGCCGACCGGGCGGGTGATCGACGCCCCCTTCCGTCCGCGCCCGACCGATGCCGGTGCCCGCCATCCGGTGATCGCCGGCCTGCCGGGTCTGCCGGGCGTGACCGGCGACGCGCCGGGCGATTGGGGCCGCTGGCTGCGCCAGGTCGAGGTCACGCCGACGCGCGGCCAGGTGCTGCTGTCGGGGGCCGAGGATCGCCCGCTGCTGATGCTGGACCGGGTGGGCAAGGGGCGGGTGGCGCTGATCGCCTCGGATCAGGGCTGGCTGTGGGCGCGCGGGTTCGAAGGCGGCGGGCCGCAACTGGAATTGCTGCGCCGCATCGCCCATTGGTCGATGAAGGAACCCGAGCTTGAGGAAGAAACGCTGCGCGCCAGCGTCGAGCCGGGCAGCCGGGTCATCACCATCACCCGCGCCAGCATGGGCGATGGGGTCGGGCCGGTCACCATCACCGCGCCTGACGGCAGCACCGCCACGCTGCCCCTGGCCGCCACCCAGCCGGGCCGCTGGGCCGCGCGCTGGACCGCCCCCGCCGAGGGGCTTTACCGGCTGGCCGAGGGCGATCTGACCGCGGTCGTGGCGCTTGGCCCCGCCGCCCCGCGCGAGTTCGATGAGGTGCTGGCCAGCGATGCCGCCCTGTCGCCGCTGGTGACGACCAGCGGGGGCGGGGTGGTTCATCTGGCCGATGGCCTGCCCGACCTGCGCCGCATCACGCCGGGCCGGGTGCCGCATGGCCGCGACTGGATCGGCCTTGTCGAACGCGGTGCGGGTGCGGTGACCGGCATCCGCCAGACCGCGCTGCTGCCGCCCTGGGGCTGGCTGATGCTGGCGGCGGGGCTTGCGGTGCTGGCCTGGCTGATCGAGGGCGGGGCCATGCGGCGGCGCCACGGGTAAGGGGCGGCGTTCGGACGGGCCATTGTCTTGAAGATCGGCGACGGGTCTGTATGGATGGGCCGGACGGGGGGGGGGGGGGGGGGGGGGGGGGGGGGGGGGGGGGGGGGGGGGGGGGGGGGGGGGGGGGGGGGGGGGGGGGGG